>CBDUEA010000325.1:0-2909 GCA_965365965.1 uncultured Polaromonas sp.
GACTGTGGGTCCCGATTTTGCCGCCATTGCCATCAATGTCGTCGTCATTGCACAAGCAAGGGCGGGTTTTATAACCGCCTATCCATCTGATGTAGCCAAGCCACAGGCCGCAACGGTAAACTTCAGTGCGGGCGATGTCTTGGGTAATGCCTCGGTGGTCAAAGTATCGCAAGGTGCCTCTGCAGCCCATTTGTCAGTATTTTCCACCAGTCAGACCGATGTGGCTGGGGATGTGGTGGGGTATTACTCCAAGCCTGTTGCGACGGCGTTGCAGTGTGAGACTACGCTCAACCAAACCAGTACTTTTCCACCGAACGCCTATTCAAACTTAATTGGGGGTACTGCTTGCTCAAGCGGTTACACTTTGACATCCACTAGTTGCTCGTATTTCATTGGTGAACTCGGCGTTGCTGTTGCTAAACAAGAACTTGGAGCATGTGCCTACAATAACTATACTGCCAATACTAAAACGGTATATATTGAGAATAGATGTTGCCGTATCCCTGGGCGCTGATACGTTGACGCATACTTCAATCAAAAAAAGCCGCCAGACTCACATCTGGCGGCTTTTTGTTTGGCTTAAGTCAGTACTTACAAACCTGCAGAAGCCCGCAATGCGGCAACTTTATCTGTCTTCTCCCACGTGAATTCTGGCTCGTCGCGGCCAAAGTGACCGTAGGCTGCGGTTTTTTCGTAGATCGGGCGAAGCAAATCTAACATCTGGATGATGCCTTTTGGGCGCAGGTCAAAGTGCTCTTGCACCAGGGCGGACAATTTCTCGTCAGACATGATGCCGGTGCCTTCGGTGTAAACCGTGACGTTCATGGGCTTGGCTACACCAATCGCGTAAGCGACTTGGATTTGGCACTGCTTGGCCAAACCAGCAGCGACGATATTTTTCGCCACGTAACGCGCTGCGTAGGCGGCGGAACGGTCCACTTTGGAAGGGTCTTTCCCTGAGAACGCGCCACCACCGTGGGGGCAAGCGCCGCCATAGGTGTCAACAATGATTTTGCGTCCGGTCAAACCGCAATCGCCTTGCGGGCCGCCAATGACGAAACGGCCGGTTGGGTTGATCAAGTACTTGGTGTCTTTGGTGATCATTTCCTTGGGCAACACGGGCAAAATAATTTGCTCGATGACGGCGTCAATGAAGCTTTGCTTCATTTTGTGCATGGTTTCTGACTGGTCTGGGTCGTGCTGGCTAGACAACACTACGGTGTCGATGCTGACGGGTTTGCCGTCCACATAGCGCATGGTCACTTGGCTTTTGGCGTCTGGGCGCAGATAAGGCATGCGGCCATCTTTACGCAATTGCGCTTGGCGCTCGACCAAACGGTGGGCGTAATAGATGGGCGCTGGCATCAAGTCAGGGGTTTCGTCACAGGCGTAGCCAAACATCAGGCCCTGGTCGCCGGCGCCGATGTTCAGGTGGTCGTCAGACGCGTGGTCAACGCCTTGGGCGATGTCGTTGGACTGCTTGTCGTAAGCCACCAAGACCGCGCAGCCTTTGTAGTCAATGCCGTAGTCGGTGTTGTCGTAACCAATGCGTTTGATGGTGTCGCGCGCGACTTGGATGTAGTCCACGTGGGCGTTGGTGGTGATTTCACCAGCCAAAACAACCAAACCTGTGTTGCACAAAGTCTCGGCAGCAACGCGGCTCAAGGGGTCTTGCTTGAAAATAGCGTCGAGAATAGCGTCAGAAATCTGGTCGGAAACCTTGTCTGGGTGGCCTTCAGAAACGGATTCAGAGGTAAAAAGAAAATCGCTGGACATGAATAAACTCCATTCATTTTGCAATTGTTTAAGATTGCATGGTTTAAGGACGCGTTGCCTTCAACTTTTGGAGCCTCGGCGAACGCTTTAGCAGATATATTTAAAGTCGCCCTGCAAGTAGTTCAATTAACTCAGCGACCTCAGCATTTTAACTGTAATTTGATGATCCAACTATTTAAATGGTTTTCCCTTTTGCCGCTGTGGCTGGCCCAAAGCGTGGGCGCGGTGATGGGCTGGGTGGTGTTTTTAGCCTCACCCACCTACCGGCGCCGGTTTTTGGCCAACAGCCGTCAAGCCGGTTATAGCTTTGGGCAGGTCGCCGGTGCGGTGGCCCACACAGGACGCATGGTGGCTGAGATTCCCAAGTTGTGGATGGGTCAACGCGGCAAAACGCCAGAGACATTAGGCCAAGCAGAGGCGCATTTTGAACTCGCCGACGCCGAAATGTTAGATCGGGTGAACGCCATTTACAGGCAGGGCAAGGGCGTGATTTTCTTATCGCCGCATTTGGGGTGCTTTGAAATCGTGGCGCAGGCCTTGGCCGAGCTGTTTACCGCAGAGCACGGCCCACTGACCGCGCTGTACCGCCCCGCACGCAAAGCGTGGATGGCTGATTTGGTGGCCGACTCACGCACCCGCCCCGGTTTGGAGACCGTGCCGACCAATTTGTCTGGCGTGCGGCAAATGATCAAAGCCTTGCGCAGAGGTGGCTCTGTGGGGTTATTACCTGACCAGGTGCCACCGGACGGCATGGGTCTGTGGGCTCCGTTTTTTGGCCGTGATGCTTACACCATGACCTTGGCAGCGCGTCTGGCATCGCAAACAGGTGCGACGGTGTTGCTCTGTTGGGGGCAGCGTTTGTCATTTGGGCGCGGTTATAAATTCCATATCCATGAACTCGATCAAGCACTGGGCGATGACATGAACGTGGCTGTACAACGTATGAATCTGGAGATGGAGCGCCTGATACGCGCCTGCCCAACGCAGTATTTGTGGGGCTATGGGCGCTACAAGCAACCTAGAAAAGAGACCAAAGAAGTGAAAGAAGTCAAAAATAGCCCAAATAGCTCAAATAGCCCAAATAGCCCAAATAGCGCAAATCCTGCGCAGCAGGACGTGGCCCCATGAGTAAA
>CBDUEA010000326.1:0-2902 GCA_965365965.1 uncultured Polaromonas sp.
TTGATAGCTATTTGGTTTCTTAATGTGCAGGTGCATCGCCGCCAGATGAAGACCCCATCGTCATAGATGGAGCAGACATAGGCTTACCCAGCAGCGTGGCTTGTAATGCAGCATCGGATTGCCAAAACTGTTGTTGTGCGGCGATGGCGGCTTTGACGGTGTTGATCTGGCTGCGGTGGTCTGCCAGTAACTCAAACACGCTGATGAACATGCCGTTGTAGCGCAGACCGTTTTCTTCTGCAATGACTTTGCTCATAGGCAAGACTTCATCGCGGTATTGGCGTGATACGTCATAGGCCGTTCGGTAAGCCGAGTAGCTTTCGCGCAGATCGGAGCCTGCGCCTATTAATACCGCATCTAAGCGGTTAGCTGCGGCAAGCGTCGTGGCATTCATGCTGGCACGCTTGGCATCACCCCAGTCAAAAATGGGCAGACGAAGGCTGAGCTCGTAGCCTTTGCGGGTAGCAGAGGTGCCCAAAGCGGTGTCTTTCACCGTATCACGCCGAACGCCTGCCTCTATGTCCGTCAAGCTGTTCAGCAACGTCAAACCTTGCCTTTTGCTAGCGACGTCGAGTTGCGATTGCGCCATGCGTACATCTATGCGTTGCGCCTTCAAGGCTTTGCTGACGGTTTCAGGTGTCATAAAGGATTTAGGTAAATCAGGGAGACGCTCTGGCAAGCTGAGTTTTTTAATCTGGTCACCCTTTAGACCCAAGAGCCGAATCAAAGCTTCGCGGGTTGAAGTGGTAGTCTGTTGACTGTTGAGCAACTGCAAGGAAGCATCTGCATAAAACGATTGTTGCCGAACGCGTTGCAAGCGGTTGAAATTGCCCACTGCTTGCATGCGTTTGGCCAGTTCAGCACTGGCCTGAGCTGATTCGTACACAAGTTTTGAATAGCTTGCTGATTCGCTTGCCGCCACAGCAGCGACCCAGGCCATGCGCACTTGCGATACCAAACCCACTACATCAGCGGTCATTTGTAACTCGGCTTGTGCGATTCGTGCCGTGGCAATTTTGTTGCGCTGCGGCAGGGTGAGCAAATCAAGCAAGCCAAAAGCCAGAATGCGGCCAAATTCGAGCTCGTCTAACAAGCGCACCCGCTCCAAACTCAGTAGCGGGTTGGCCATGCGGCCGCCTTGCGCTGCTTGTGCCATGTCGCCCCAACGCTCAGCCAGCAGGGTTTGCAGTGCTGGACTGTTGATGACAGCCAGCTTCACGGCTGCTTGTTGACTCAAAGGTGATGTGAGCAGTTCAGTGACTTGCTGGTCACGCATTGCTTTGGCTTCAGAGGTGCGCAGTAATTGGACTGTCCTATTGGTCAGTGCTTTGGTTTCTGTGTTGGTGCTGTCAATAGATTGGTCGATATTGATGCTGGTGCAGCCTGTCAAAAGACCTGCGATGGCAAGTGCAATCAATGTTTTCATGGTTTATGCCCAGTATGTGGATCAGGTTTTGCAACAGGTTTGGCATCAGTTGGCGCAAGTGTTGGGGTGTTTTCGGGTTGCTGCGCCTCTTTGGCATAGGCGCGCCAGCCGCCGATTTGGCCAACTTTGTCGTTAGCTGCTCGCCAAGAGCCGACTTTCTCATCGGCAAAAGTTTGATAGTCAGCTATCGGGGATGTGTAATGGACGACAGTTTGGGTATCGCTTTGCTCAAAATTATGCGCATGACTTGGCAACGTCACGGCAACGGCTAAAGCTGCAGCAGCCAGTGTAAAAATTAATTTCAAAAAGATGGGTTTCAAACGAACTCTCCAGAAAAGTGATGCATTGAGATGTGCCTTAGCACAGCCAAAGATGACTAAACCCAGTGCTCCGAGCAAGATATGACCTTCAAAAAGTCAAATTTCAGACGGAGTTAGGGTAGGGAGGTTAGAGAGCGGGTGGTTTTTGGCTCAGTGCAAGGTCAGCACTGGCAAAGCGTTTGATTTGGACTTCAGGCAACGCATTCACAACGCTGTAGCTCGTTCGGCTCACCGCCACGTTGGTTAAACCGACGGCATGGCAAGCTTGGCAATGGTTGCAAGTGTGTGAGGAATCAGTTGTTACATCTGGTGCGGCATTGTCTTGGTTCGCAGACGCAGAAACTGACGCAGCTGTATGCATCTCGCAATCAGGTGTTTGAGAGGCTGAATGAGGTTCTAAAGTCTCAAAAACAGCTATTTTTAGGCTATTTATCGCTGTAGTCGGCGTATTTATTGTCTTATTAGCTACTAAATGCGTAGCATTATTTTGTGCTAACTTAATCGCCATCTGCGTCGCCATAGCTTCCCCCGCCCAACCGCGCAAAGGCAGCAGGGCCAACATGAGGATAAAGATAAAACGGTGCATGTGTTTAAGTATGCCGCAATAGGATAAAAGTTCAATAAGAAGAGGTAAGAAGGCTTAAGAAGATGTGCCAGAACGCGCAAAAACCTGATCCACCCGTGTCTTCATGGCCTCTGCGTCCAAGTAGCCATTGGCAACCAATTCGGCGTGACCATCAACCACAGCTATCAGCGCTGGAAAACCGCGTATGCCCCATTGTTGAGTCTGCTCAAAATCTTCTTTAGTGTGCGATTTTATGGCATCGCTCGCAAAAGCTTCTATAAAATCCGCCCGGCTAAAGTCGACTGAGTGCATAGCGTGCGAGATGATGACTTCTTGCCAAACGTCTGCCAACACTTGCGCTTGCGTTACATCGCGGCCTTGTGCATAAAAAGCGTGTTGAATTGCATGGTACATCTCTAAAGTGAGTTCAGGCGCATGAACACGGATGGTGACCACGGCGCGGCACGCAGGCTCTGTGTCGTATACAAAGTCTGGGCGGTCAAATTGACCGTGACCAAAAGGTTTGCCGGAGCGTTTCGTCACGTCTTCCCAATGGTGGTGCAGCGTGGCTTTCAAGTCAGTTGGCATGAT
>CBDUEA010000327.1:0-2886 GCA_965365965.1 uncultured Polaromonas sp.
TCTTTATACAGGGCGCGGGCGATGGCCAGGCGCTGGCGTTGGCCGCCTGAAAGTTGCACGGCGTTATGACCGACGGTGGCATCTATGCCGCCGCTCAAGTCTTCGATAAAAGGACCCAATCTGGCCGCGTCTAGGCAGCGCATGACACGTTCGCGGTCTATCTCGCTGCCGCGTTGACCCAAAGCTACGTTATGAGCAATGCTGTCGTTGAGCATAACAACGTGCTGGCTGACCAAGGAGAACTGGTTGCGTAGGGCGCTCAACTCCCAGTCTTTGATGCTGTGCCCGTCTAGGGTGATGTCGCCGCTGGTTGCCTCTAAAAACCGTGGCAAGAGGTTCACCAAGGTGGTTTTGCCAGAGCCGGAGGTGCCAACCAAGGCGACGGTTTCACCATGTGAGATGGTGAGGCTGAGTTCTTTAATGGCAAAACCGGCGTCTGCGTTGTAGCTCACGGAAGTGTTTTTAAATTCAATCAAACCATCCGCGCGGGGTTTGCTGAACTGGCCGGATGGTTCGCTTTCGGTCATGTCTAGCAGGTCAAAACCACGCTCCAAGGCGGCCAAACCACGGGTGATGGGGTTGGCAATCTCCGATAAATGCTTGATGGGTGCGACCAAGAGAAGCATGGCGGTAACGAAGGCAGTAAATTCGCCCACGGTGGTGTCGCCATCCGCACTTTGCATGAGGGCGGCGGTGATGACAGCGGAGAGGGCTATAGCCGCCATCATTTGCGTCAGTGGTTTCATGGCGGCGGAGGCGGAGGTGGTTTTCATCGACAAGCGGCGCAGGCTGTCGCTGATGCCAGCAAAGCGCTCGGCTTGCGTGGCTTGGGCCGAATGCAGTCGGATGTCGCGATGCGCAAGTACGTTTTCTTCAACCACGTAGGCCAGCTCGTCCGTCGCGGTTTGGCTGGATTTGGACAAGCTGTAGAGTTTTTTGGACAACTTACTCATGATGAAGCCAACAGCCGGAATCAATATAGCCACAATGGTGGTGAGCTGCCAATTGAGGTAGAGCAGGTAGCCGACCAAGGCAAGCATGGTGACGGTATCACGGATCAGCGCCATGATGGAGTTGACCAACAGGCTAGAGCCGTTGTGCACTTCATAAACGATAGTGTTGGCCAATTCGCTGGCGTTTTGCTCTGCAAACAGGCCTAGTTTGGCACTTTGCAGCTTTTCGAACATGGCTTGACGCAGTTTACTCAAGCCTTTAGAAGTTACTTTGGTAATGGCCATTTCAGCCACATAACCGGCCACACCGCGTATGCTGAACAAGGCAATCAGGGTGGCGGGGATGATCCACAGCTGCAGGCTACCTTTTTGGAAGCCTCGGTCAAGAAGCGGGCGCAGTGCAGCGGGTATCAGCGGCTCGGTACAAGCGGCCAAAGCCGTCGCTAAGAAAACCACCACCCAAGCACTTTTTGGGTAACCAAAATAGGGAATGAGCCGTGCGAAGCGTTGACGCAAGCTTTTTTGAGAAGACGTAGAAGAAGTGGAAATGGAAGTGACCAAGACGGAGCGACGTAAGAAGGTTAAATGAAACTGGCTATTGAAAATATGCCAAAAAGTGCCTGTATTATCAGGCAGATGCAAAGTTTGAACGTTTCTTCGCCAGCGCCTGATCCTTCGAAGGTTAAAAAAAGTATTTTTAATGCCCTGTTTTTTGCGCGATTCTTTGCGGTTGCTGCGTTGGTTGGGAACATGTTGTCATTGCCGTTGGTCAACACCATGATCGCTTTATGCCTGATCAGTTGGTGTTGTACGGGCTTTAAAGCGGGCACAACGTGGGCGATTGACATGAAAAATCCAGCAGTCGTGGGCGCTTTACTGCTGTTTTCTTGGATGCTACTCAGTGTGATGTGGGTGCAAACGGACTATCGCAACGCATTTGCTGGCGTCTGGAAATACCGCAAGCTGATGTGGGTGCCGCTGATGGTGTTTTTGTTCGCAGACGAAAAGTGGCGGACGTGGGCAATCAAAGCATGGTTAATTGCCGCTGTTGTGCTCATGCTTTTTTCATTAGAGCGTACTTTGCCCTTGCCACTGGGGGAAGGGCATACCAGTTTTTGGCCGGCATATCCCTTGTCGGTTTACTCATACATCACGCTCGGCTTTACATTGCTGCCCGCCATCACACTGGGCTTGGCTTGGTTGACGCAAAGCAAAACCAAGCTCGTCAAGGGACTGGGCGCTTTGATTGCTTTGCTCACCTTGAGCTATGTAGTGTTAGGGCAAATTGGGCGAACCACGTATATCACGCTGGTGGTTCTGGTTACTTTTTTCATCATGACGCAAATTAAAGGTTATCGAAAATGGGTCGCTATGGGTCTGTTGGTGTTGAGTGCGACGAGTATTTTTATGCTCAGTCCCAAAATACAAATGCGTTATCACGAGGTCGTGATTGAGTCACAAGCAGCGCAGTCCGCTAAGACAGTTGAAGAAAACTACACATCTTCGGGCTTACGTTTGAACCTATGGCGCGGTACGATAGATATTTTCAAAGCCCACCCGATTTTAGGCACAGGAGTGGGAACATGGGCAACAGAGTACCGTCAATATGTAGCTCGTACGCCAGGTACGCCACCGATCGCCGCGACGGGCGGTAACCCGCATCAAGAGTATTTGTTGATGGCCTCGCAACTGGGCATTGTGGGAGTCGCTATATTCGTGTTATGGCTGGGCTTTTGTTTGGTAGAAACGCGGCGCTTAGGACGGACTGAGCAGATTGCCGCTCAGTCCTTAATTGTGGCGTTTGTCGTTGGCAGCTTTTTAAATTCGTATTTGTATGACAGTGCTACAGGTCATTTTTTTTGCTTGGGATTAGGAATTTTGTTTGCGGGCTACAAGCCCGAGGATTCAGGACTCGACATCGGCGACAGCGCCA
>CBDUEA010000328.1:0-2883 GCA_965365965.1 uncultured Polaromonas sp.
GGGGACGCAGCCCGACCCAAATACTCTTGATGTCCGCCCGGCCCGGGGCACGCCGTAAATAACGTGCCGCTTCGCGCAGAATGAAATCGATCTCTTCCTTGAACGGCAGAGGCTCACGCGCCAAGTCATGGCGCGGCGTGTCAGTGGTGCCCAAAATCGTTTTGCCCAGCCACGGCACCGCAAATAACACCCGTCCATCGGCGGTTTTAGGAATCAGCATGGCGTGGTCGCCTGGCAGAAAAGAGCGGTCCACCACCACATGCACCCCTTGGCTGGGCGCCACGATATTGGCAGCTAGATTCTCTTTGGGCGATGGCTTTTGTTTGTGCTGAAAAGTCTGCCAAGCGGCCGCATCTTGCTGCCGCAATTCATCAACCCACACGCCGGTGGCGTTGATGACACAGCGCGCAGCGATGTTGTATTTGTCAGCCGTTTCGTGGTCTTGACGCTCCACACCCACCAGTTTGCCGTCCTCATGCAGCAAGCGGTTGGCGCGGCAATAATTCACCAGCAGTGCGCCCTCCTTGGCGGCACTGCGTGCCAAGGCCAAGGCCAAGCGGGCATCGTCAAACTGACCATCCCAATATTTCACGCCGCCTTTGAGCCCAGTCAGCTGCAGCGTGGGCAAGCAGGCCAGCGTTTCTTTGCGGTTCAAAAATTGGGTCGGACCCAAGCCTGATTTACCGGCCAAAGCATCGTACATTTTGAGGCCGACGCCATAAAACGGCGCCTCCCAGATCTTGTACGAGGGCATCACAAAAGGTAACGGCTGCGCTATGTGCGGGGCGTTGTGCAACAGGGTTGCGCGCTCGTGCAAGGCCTCATACACCAAAGAAATGTTGCCTTGAGCCAAATAGCGCACGCCGCCGTGCACCAGCTTGGTGGCGCGTGAGGATGTGCCTTTGGCAAAGTCATGCGACTCCAACAAAACGACACTGAAGCCACGCAAAGCAGCATCCAACGCCACCCCCAAACCGGTGGCGCCGCCGCCAATGATGGCAAGGTCGTATTGCTTAGCTTGTGCAAGCTGCGTTAAAAGTTGTGCGCGTTGGGTGTCTAGTGGCATTCTGACTTAAACATTCAATCAAGGAGGGAGTTCGATTATTATGCTGCATCATGGCCTATTTACTCGCACTTGACCAAGGCACCTCTAGCTCACGCGGCATCGTCTTTGACGACTTGGGCCGCATCGTGGCCATGGCACAGCGCGAGTTACCGCAGATTTTCCCCCAACCTGGCTGGGTGGAACACGATGCCCTAGACATTTGGCGGGGCCAGCTCGCCACCGCACGCGAAGCCTTGACCAAAGCAGGACTTGCCGCCAGCGACATGGCTGCCATTGGCATCACCAACCAGCGTGAGACCACCGTGGTGTGGAACCGCAAAACGGGTCTGCCAATCCACCACGCCATCGTTTGGCAAGACCGTCGCGCAGAACCGACCTGCGTGCAACTGCGCGAACAGGGCTTGGCAGAAACCATCCAACAAAAAACCGGCTTGTTGATTGACGCCTACTTTTCTGGCACCAAGTTGAAATGGTTGCTCGACAACGTTCCCCACGCGCGTGAGCAGGCACAGCGTGGAGAACTGGCTTTCGGCACCATTGACAGCTGGCTGATCTGGCAGCTCACCAAGGGGACTGTGCACGCGACCGATGTCAGCAATGCCTCGCGAACGATGTTGTTCAACGTCCACACCAACCAATGGGATGCTGAGTTGTTGGCAGCCTTGGATATTCCACCTGAGTTGCTGCCCAGCGTTCACCCTTCTAGCTTTTTATATGGGAACACCCATGCCGAGGTGCTGGGCGCCAGCATTCCCATTGGCGGCGTCGCGGGCGACCAACAAAGCGCCTTGTTTGGCCAAGCCTGCTTCAAAAGCGGCATGGCTAAAAATACCTACGGCACGGGTTGCTTCATGCTCATGCACAACGGCGACAAATTCCAAACTTCAAAGAACGGATTGCTCACAACCAGCGCGGCACAAACCACGCGTCAACCAGAATTTGCCATTGAAGGCAGCGTCTTCATTGGCGGTGCGGTGGTGCAATGGCTGCGCGATGGGCTGCACGCTATCCAAAGCAGCGGTGAAGTACAAACTTTGGCACAAAGCGTGCCCAACTCAGGCGGCGTGATGATGGTGCCGGCTTTTACCGGTTTGGGCGCACCTTACTGGCAAGCCAACGCACGCGGCACGATCACTGGCTTAACACGTGGCAGCACGATGGCACACATTGCGCGGGCGGCATTGGAAAGCATTGCCTTCCAAAGCGCAGCGCTTTTACTGGCGATGAGCCGTGACGCAACGCAAGCAGGTGCTGCACCAGTCAGTGAGTTGCGGGTTGATGGCGGCGCTTGTACCAACGACATGCTGATGCAGTTTCAAGCCGATTTACTGGGCATTCCTGTGTTGCGACCTGCGGTGATTGAAACCACCGCTTTGGGCGCAGCCTATTTGGCTGGTTTGGCGGTGGGTGTTTTTCCTGACCTCGAAACGCTCTCCAAACTATGGCAGTCTGAGCGGCGTTTTTTACCCACGATGACGCGCCTACAGGCCGCGGACTTGATGGAGAACTGGGAGCACGCTGTCCGCCAAGCCAGCGCTGTGTGACCGATTTCAGCCAGGTATGCGATAAGAATCCATGCGTTTGTGTGAATTAAGTCCGAACTTGCGTCGTTTTTTTGCAAATGAATACTTTTGTTAACAACAGCGTTTTATCATGCGCTCATGCTTGGCATCTTCAAAACTATATTCGGTGGCGATGACGCGACGGGCCGTAAGGCCGTGAAAGGCATGAAATTTTCACGGGCGGAAAAGGCCGTTTTGCGTGAAATTGATTTTGCAGCCGCCATTGCAGCGCACCAAGCGTGGAAAGGCCGCATT
>CBDUEA010000329.1:0-2873 GCA_965365965.1 uncultured Polaromonas sp.
TAACCGTCGTCGTTGAGTGATTCAATCAAATAGCTCAGTGCGGCACGGTCTACCGCACTCAATCGCAGTGCCAGCGCTTGGCGGTGCAGATGGGCGGTGAGCGACTCTTGCTGACGCCCTAGCTCGGTGGCGTCCAGCTCGGAATCGTTGTTGCTTGCTTGGCTAGATGTACTGGGGCTGGCAGGCGCATCGCCACCCCATTCGCTGTCATCAGGGGATAAGTCAACGCTGCCATCGCCGCCCCAGTCTTCTGGTGCCGTCAATGCGTTATCGTTGTTGTCGTTTTTAGGGCCGCTGTCCAATGGTGATGCGTCAAAAAGGGTTTCAAAAGCAGTTTCTGAGCTGTTTTTTAGGTGTTTTTCGACTGTAGCCGGCGTATTAATTGAATAGTTTGCTATTGAATGTGTAGTATTTTGAAGATCATCTGAATTGTAGATGTCGTTGGCATCAGCCTGCTCCGACGTTTCAGTGGCCACTGAGACGTGTGCATCGGCTTGGTCTATTCCAAACTCTTCGCGCGGTGCTTCGTCGTTGGCTAATTCTAAAAACGGGTTGTCCATCAGCGCTTGCTCAACTTCTTGGCTCAGTTCAAGCGTTGACAACTGCAAAAGCCTGATGGACTGCTGCAACTGTGGCGTTAGCGCCAAATGCTGCGACACGCGCAGTGACAAGCCTTGTTTCATAACGGGATCAGCAAACTCAGCGAGTTCAAGCGCCTAATCGCTTAAGCGCGGTCTACATGGTGAAATGTTCGCCAAGGTACACACGGCGGACTTCACCGTTGGCAATAATGTCTGCGGGTGTGCCTTCAGCCAACACATGACCATCGCTGATGATGTAAGCGTGGTCACAAATGCCCAGCGTTTCACGCACGTTGTGGTCGGTGATCAAAACACCAATGCCGCGCGACTTTAAAAAGGTGATGATCCTTTGAATCTCAATCACGGCAATCGGGTCAATACCCGCAAACGGTTCATCCAACAAAATGAAACGCGGCTGGGTGGCCAGTGCACGTGCAATTTCAACGCGTCGACGTTCACCGCCTGAAAGTGACAATGCGGAAGAGTCACGCAAATGATCCACATGCAAGTCCTTGAGTAAGGCTGTCAGTCGGCTCTCAATTTCAGCGCTTTCAAGTGGCTTGCCTGCTTTGTCGCCCTCTTGGTATTTTTGCAACTCCAGCACAGCGCGTACATTTTCTTCGACGTTCAGCTTGCGAAAGATGGACGTCTCTTGTGGCAAATAGCTCAAACCAAGGCGTGAGCGGCGGTGAATGGGCAAATGCTCGACCGACTGGCCATCGATCAAAATCTCGCCCGCATCGACACGAATCAATCCTACAATCATGTAAAACGAGGTCGTTTTACCGGCGCCGTTCGGGCCCAGCAGTCCTACTACTTCGCCACTTTTGACAAACAAGGAAACATCTTTGACAACTTTGCGGCTGCCAAAAGATTTTTGTAAACCTGTCACTGACAACAAGCCTTCTTGTGAGATCGTGCGTCCTGATACCTGCGATGAAACTGTCGCGAAATAGGCGTTCCGACATGAGGCTCATTCGACTCGTGAGAGTCTCGCAAATTGGGCGCGTTGAGCATGGCGCTACTTGCTCTCGCCGCTGATGCTTGGCGTGGGTCGCAAGGTCGTTACTGGCGCGGCAACAGAACCAGCCGCAGCCGCTGCCGGATTGGTTTTAGGACTCAAAATAGCACGGACGCGACCACTGGATGTGCCATCTGGGCGTGTAGATGCACCACCATCAACCGTGTAAACGTCGGTGGTGTTGTCATAAACAATCAAATTTCCGGTGATTTCATCGTTCATCACCGCACCGCTCAAGCGTTTTAATATTGCGTTTTTGATGAGCTTGACTTTATCAACGCGACCATCGTACTCAATCGTGATGGCTTCGCCTTCAATGTATTCGTCCACGCCATTTTCACGCTTTTGCTTGAAATAGGCCAACTTACCCGGTTCAGACAAGACGGTCGCAAACTGATAGCCTTCTGGATCTTGGCGTACATCAATGCGCGCACCGCGCATCACAATGGTGCCTTTGGTGATGATGACATTTCCTGTGAAAACACTGGTTTGTTTCAGATCGTCATACTTCAAGGCATCCGCTTGCGCGTTCAAAGGCTTATCGCGGTCCGCTTTTTCGGCAAATGCCGGTTGCATCAACAGACCCAAAGTAGCAAATGCGGTTAAGGATATGAAATGTTTCGGAAAGGTGGTCATATGGTGCAATAGGAGCTGAGTTGGCTGGAAAATCCGCAAAAAAGGCATGATTCTTGCAATTCATCGAATCTATCAACAAGTGCCTGCAAGTCGTCGTTCAAATTGATTGTAGCAACATCACACCCATAAAAAAGCCTGCTGAACAGACTCAGCAGGCAATTCTAAGAATTTATAGTTGGTAAGCAGCTCAAGAAAATAAAAAGTGAATACTTGCTTACACAGGACGTTATAAATTAAGCCGGTTTGGTCTCTCTAGCCAATTGCTCCACCACTTGCAAAGCGCGCGTCATGCCTTTGGCCAAGGTGCCATCGGTGTAAAAACGGCCTGCAACCCCAAAAGAGGGGACACCGTCAATTTTAAAAGCATCGGTAATTTGTTTGGCTTTGGTCACTTTGGTGTTGACTGCAAACGAATTGTAAGCGTCGACAAATTTCTTTTGGTCAATGCCTTGCTTCGTCACCCAAGCCACAATGGCATCTTGAGACATGAGGTTGATTCTCTCTGCGTGCATGGCGGTAAATACTTTGCGCTGCATGTCATTGACGCGGCCCAACGCTTCCAAAGCGTAATACATTTTCTGTAAGGGAACGGCACCGGCATTGAAGGCTACGGGAATCCGTTTGAAATTGATATT
>CBDUEA010000330.1:0-2864 GCA_965365965.1 uncultured Polaromonas sp.
GCCGTGGTGTTTACGGGGCCTGATCGCCTGATTGGTCAGCTGGTAGACATCAAAATCACCGATGCGCCGCAGCGGTTGTTGCGTGGGGATGTGGTGATGGCAAAGGAGTAACGGCAATATTTATTCGATAGCAAACTATTGTATAAATACGCCGGCTAAAGCCAAAAATACCTCTAAAACGGCATTTTCGGCATGCCCTTCATACCACCCATCTTTTTCATCATTTTCATCATGCCACCGCCGCTCATTTTCTTCATCATGCCCTGCATTTGCTCAAACTCGTTGAGCATGCGGTTGACTTCTTGGACGTGCACGCCGGCGCCATTGGCGATGCGGCGCTTTCGGGTGGCTTTGATGAGGTCGGGTTTGCGGCGCTCTAGCGGCGTCATGCTGAGGATGATGCCTTCTTTGCGGCGCATGTCTTTTTCGGCTTTGCCCATGTCCACTTGACCGGCTTTGGCGGCCATTTGGGCGGGGAGTTTCTCCATCATGCTGGCTAGGCCACCCATTTGCTTCATTTGCTGGAGTTGGCTCAAGAAGTCGTTCAAATCGAACCCTTTGCCACTTTTGACTTTTTCAGCCAGTTTTTGCGCAGCAGCGACGTCGACGCCCGAGGTGACTTGCTCGACCAAAGCCAAAATGTCGCCCATGCCGAGCACACGGCCGGCGTGACGTTCGGCGTCAAAGACTTCTAAACCATCGAGCTTTTCAGACGTACCCGCAAATTTGATGGGTGCACCGGTGATATGCCGTACCGACAGCGCCGCACCGCCGCGGGAGTCGCCGTCGAGCTTGGTCAAAATAATGCCGGTCAGTGGCAGCGCGTCTTTGAAGGCTTTGGCGGTATTGATGGCATCTTGACCCTGCATGGCGTCGACGACGAACAGCGTTTCGATGGGGTTCAGCACCGCGTGCAACTCGCGGATCTCGTTCATCAGCACTTCGTCAATACCCAAACGGCCAGCGGTATCGACCAAGAGCACGTCGAAATGGTGTTTTTTGGCGTAATCCAGCGCAGCAAAGGCGATGTCGCGTGGTTTTTGGTCAGCGCTGCTGGGGAACCATTCGGCACCGGCTTGCGCCGTGACGGTTTTGAGCTGCTCAATCGCCGCTGGGCGGTAGACGTCGCCCGAGACCGTCAGCACCTTCTTTTTGCGCTTTTCAATCAGGTGTTTGGCCAGTTTGGCGGTGGTGGTGGTTTTACCTGCACCTTGCAAGCCAGCCATCAAAATCACGGCGGGCGGCTGGGCGGCGAGGTTGAGCTCGCTCACCGAGGTGCTGCCAATGTCGTTGCCCGCCATGGTGGCGACCAGTTCGCGGTTCACCACCGCGACCAGCGCTTGACCCGGTGTGAGCGAGCCGACCACGTCTTGCCCCATGGCTTTTTCTTTGACGCGGGCAATAAAGTCGCGCACCACAGGCAGGGCGACGTCAGCCTCTAACAGCGCCAGGCGCACTTCGCGCAGCATGTCCTGCACGTTGGACTCGGTCATGCGGGCTTGGCCGCGCATTTGTTTAACTAAGAGCGAGAGTTTGTCGGTAAGAGCGGAAGCCATAGTTAATAGAGTGGGGTCGGTGCGGTTTTTGAGCTAGGAAGAACTAGGAGGAGGT
Source organism: uncultured Polaromonas sp. (assembly GCA_965365965.1). Taxonomy (GTDB): domain Bacteria; phylum Pseudomonadota; class Gammaproteobacteria; order Burkholderiales; family Burkholderiaceae_C; genus Aalborgiella. The sequence continues at coordinate 1,612 of CBDUEA010000330.1, forward strand.
TAAACTGTAGCCATGATTTTAGCCAATGTGGTAAGCGTAGCCAGTTTAACCCTCCCAAGCCTGTTGCTGGGTGTGGGTGCGGCATTGGCATATGCCGTACCGACAGTAGCGGCATCGCGTTTGAAGGCGACAACGATGCGCTGGCTCTTGTGGTTCGCTTGGGGCTTGCATGGCTGTGCGGTTTTATGGGCTTTGCTAGGATTTCCTCCAGAAGCCGGGCCGCGTTTTGGCTTTGCCCCAGCGCTGTCCATCACGGCTTGGTTGGTGCTGACGGTCTACGCGGTTGAGAGTCATTTGTACCCCAAATTGCAAGCGGTCTGGGCCTTTGCTGGCTTGGGGGCTGTGGCCGTGTTGTTGGCTTTGGTGTTTCCGGGGCAGGCCTTGCACAGCGCCGCATCGCCTTGGCTGCCATTGCACTGGGCACTGGGGTTGGCGTCTTACGGTTTGTTTGCCGCTGCGGTGGTGCATGCTTGGCTGATGATGCGAGCAGAGTCGAACATGCGTTTACCGCAAAATTCAAGCTCCCAAACAACCAGTGGTCTGCCTCTGTTGACACTGGAGCGGCTGACGTTCCGTTTCGTTATGGCGGGTTTTGTGTTGTTAACGGCTACTTTGCTGGCCGGCTGGCTCTTCAGTGAATCTTTGTACGGTTTGGGTAAAACTTGGAAGTGGGACCATAAAACCATTTTCTCGGTACTGGCCTGGTTCTCTTTTGCGGTCTTGTTGGTGGGTCGGGCACAGTTTGGCTGGCGTGGCCGCACAGCGGTGCGGGTGCTGTACATCGGTTCAGGCTTGCTGTTGGTGGCTTATGCGGGCTCACGCTTTGTTTTGGAAGTGATTTTGGGGCGTTCGGTATGAAGTACCTGCTCGTTTTGATCGTCGTTTTTGTGGCTGTCTGGATGTGGCGTAACAACCGGATGGCGGATCAACAAAACCGTACAGACGACAAAAAACGCGAAACCACGCGCGCTTCTACCCAGCAAACCATGGTCGCCTGTGCCCATTGCGGCCTGCATTTGCCGCAAACCGAGGCGCTGGCTGCGCCCAGTCAGTTATCGGGTCAAGAGGCAGCACCTCAAAACTGGTTTTGCAGCGCAGAGCACCGTCAGCTGGGTGCCAAGTTGGGTCAGAAATTGGGTGAGAAGGTCGGCTAAGCCATGTGGCAAGACGGCTGGTACCAGTTTGCGCGGCGGCTAGCGTCGCCTAACTTTGGCCAGCGCCCTGCGGGTGGTGTGATTGACATGATCGTCATC
>CBDUEA010000331.1:0-2854 GCA_965365965.1 uncultured Polaromonas sp.
CAAAGAGTCTGCCACCCGCAAAGGCTTGGTCGGCAGTGGTGACCGCAGCGACCGGATCCGCACTTACAACTTCCCCCAAGGCCGTTTGACCGACCACCGCATCAACCTCACCCTTTATAAACTACAGTTTGTGATGATGGGTGAGATTGATGAAGTGATTGATGGCCTGCTCTTGGCACGCAAAGCCGAGCAGCTGGAGGAGTTGGAGATTGGGATGGCGGCCTAAAACTTAAGATCAGCGTCCATCAGCGTCCATCAGCGTCCATCAACGTCCATTAACGCCCAGTGGCATCCACAGGCCGCCCCGCCTCAAACAAGAACCACGTGCGGCGCTCGGATTCGTCTATCCAGACCTCAATCAAGCTGGTGGTAGCGATGTCCTTGTGATCTTCGCAAACATTGTGCGCTTCGCGCAGGCGGCTGACCATAGATTTATTGTCTTCGCACAGCTCGGCCAGCATGTCTGAAGGCTCGACGTACAGCTCGTCATTGTCCAAAATCCGCTGCGTACGTGCAATGTGACCAATGGAGCGCAAGGTTGTACCGCCGACTTTGCGAATACGCTCTGCAATCGGGTCTGCCATGGCGTAAATTTGGTCGGCTTGCTCATCCAACATGACGTGGTAGTCACGAAAATGCGGGCCACTCATGTGCCAATGGAAATTTTTGGTTTTCAAATACAGCGCAAACACATCGGCCAACACGCCATTCATGGCAGCAGATATATCTCGGGTGGCTGCGGCCTTCAAATCGGTCGGTGTAACAAGTGGTGCCGCTTGGCGAGTTTGCTGTTTCTTTTTATTGATGGGGGTTGTCTTGGTCATAAGCTCTCTTTCATCGTTGGCTGATAGGCTGCAACCTAGATGGGTTTGCAGTTCAGGGCTTCAATTTACCGAAGACCAGATGTTTGCTCTGTGCGTTTGGCAACATAGTGGCCTCAATGGATGCTGCCTGAGTATGTGCCGTATGTCTTACCAACCGATGGTTCACCGAAAACGGAAGCCATTTAAACCTTGGTTGGAACGCGGTTTTTTACCCAATCACCACCTGCAATCACCGGCTTACCCACGGTATAAGCTGGGTTAATTTCGTAAAACAGGCAAGACAGCTGTTGCGTGCCGACTTGCACGATGACTTGGCGTTTGTAGTATTCATCGCGCTCTTGCGGGTAGATCATTTCAATCTCATCCAGCACCACTTCTAATGCGGGCTCAATGGCGTAGACCTCACCCACAATCGACACTTGCGCAGCATCCGTCAGCACCACGCCAGGGTAGTTGCCAAGGTGGTACATGATGCCGGCAATCTGACTGGGGCCCACATACTGTGGTGCTGGCGACAAACGCGTGATGTCGTTGCTGTCGCCCACACGCAGGGTGCCGTAGACGAAGACGTGGCGCGCTGCGAGGTCGATGCTGACCTGTGTGCTTGCTTGGTTAACCATCAAAAATGATCCTAAATTAGATATAGCTAGCGTATTCAATGCTTACTTTGCTATGAAAAAGTATTTTTTTGTGCTTTTTAAGAAATTCTAAAACTTTCTATTTTTGTTGACTTGCATCAAGAAAAGCTGGGGTTGACCAGCGTGGGGTTAACGCCTTTGTTATATTGATTTTCACGCACCGCGCTTGCGCGTGGGTGACTGTCAACGCAATTTTGAAGGTGTAGACCATGAACCAAATCGTGAACAAAAACTCCCCAGCCACTGCTGATGCATCCAGTGACGCGCCTTTGCTTAACTTTTCAAACTGTCACGTGGGTATTTTGTCGCATTTGCAGAGTTTTGGCGAGTTGCCAGCGTTGATAGAACCTGCGACGCGCGCCCGCAGCATTGCACAAGAAATGCTCAAGTTTTTTCGCGGTGCCGTCTTTGAGCACCATGCCGAGGAAGAGAATGAGCTGTTTCCAGCCGTCTTAGTCAGCGCCGTCAAAGGTCAAGAGCGCGATCGTGTGCACGTCATGATTGATGAATTAACCGCAGAACACCGCGCGATTGAATCGGCTTGGAACAAGCTGGAGCCTGAGTTGAAGAAAGTTGCCAAAGGACAGGACTCTGAGATCAACACAGCCAGTATCGAGTATTTGGTGACCCGCTATCGGGCTCACGCTCAATTTGAAGAGAACCAGTTCTTGCCACTGGCACACACCATTTTGAGCCGAAACGGCGACCACATGGCGGCCTTGGGCATGTCCTTGCACATGCGACATGCGCCATATTTTGTGGGGCACATTTAAAGCGGAGCTTATTTGTGCACTGATGTCGGTGAAGAGTCTCTGTTTTTTAAGCTCAATTTCAGGTCACAATAGGCATCAAATTAACTTTTTTGAAAGATGCCACCATGCCAACCATCCGCGTAGAACTGCTTGAAGGTCGTACTCCTGAACAAAAAACCGCTTTGGTCAAAGCCCTCACCCAAGCCGTGGTGACGAGTATTGGCTCAGATGCCGCATCGGTGGATGTGGTGCTGTTTGATATTCCACGTCAAAACTGGGCGACCGGTGGCGTGCAATGGTCTGAGAAGAAGTAAAAAGACTAAAAAGAAGGTTTTAAAGCTAAATATGCCATTTTTAGCATTAAATTTGGCTCTAGCCGGCGTATTTATTCAATAGCTTGCTACTAAATATATAGCAATTGCTTTCTTTTACTATCCAATATGGCTTGCAGCAAGCCGCTGTCGCCGGACTCGACCGGCTTGACGCCCAGCTCTTGATGCTGCACGTTGTCGGTAAAACGCAGTTGGACCGTGCTTGGTTGATTGCGCATGACGACGACCTACTGGAAGCGGTGCAATGCACGCGCTTTACAAATCTGTGTCAGCGTCGCTTAGCCGGTGAACCGTTGGCTTATTTGGTC
>CBDUEA010000332.1:0-2848 GCA_965365965.1 uncultured Polaromonas sp.
AAACCACCTGGTCAAGCACCCGCAAGCACGCTTCGCTTTCGCGGCGCACAGTCTGGGTTGCCATTTGGTCGCCGCTTGGGCTGCTTTGTCGCCCAACGTGCATCGCGTCACGGGCGCGCTCTTGGTCGCACCACCAGACCCGTCCATGCTCGATCTGCCACCCCAGTTGCACAGCTGGAAAAAGCCGGTGTTGAACCAGCTGCCCTTTAAGACCACCTTGGTGGCATCGACGCGCGACCCCTTTTGCAGCTTCACCGCCGCCCAAAGTTTGGCCACCAGTTGGGGTTCTCGGATCGTCGACGCGGGTCCGATTGGCCACATCAACGCGGATTCTGGCTTGAAAGACTGGCCAGCTGGGCGGTCTATGCTGTTGGAACTGACGCATACGGCTTGATCCGTTTGAATATCAGCCCCCAAACGCCGCCCGCTTTATTACTTATTCATCTTTTCACACTCTAAAAACAAGGCAAAACAACATGGTCACCAAACGCCCCAAAGGCCTGGGCCGCGGCCTCGAAGCCCTGCTCGGCCCCACTTTTGACGAAAATGCGGCCGCCAACAATGCCGCCGCCAACGCTGCTGGCGTGCCCAATTCAGGCACGCCGTCGACGCTGTTGTTGGTCGACATGGTGGCCGGCCAGTACCAGCCGCGCACCCGCATGGACGAGGGCGCTTTGTACGAGTTGGCCGAGTCCATCAAAGCCCAAGGCATCATGCAACCGATCCTGGTGCGGCGCCTGAACAGCGGTGCGAACGACGGTAAATACGAGATCATCGCCGGCGAGCGCCGCTTCCGCGCCGCCAAATTAGCGGGCTTGGACAGCGTGCCGGTGCTGGTGCGCGATGTACCCGACGAAGCCGCTGCAGCCATGTCGCTGATTGAAAATATCCAGCGTGAAGACCTCAACCCGCTTGAAGAAGCCCAGGGTTTACAACGCTTGGTGCGAGAGTTTGCACTCACTCACGAACAGGCGGCGCAGGCCGTGGGGCGTTCCCGTGCGGCTGCCAGCAACCTGATGCGCCTGTTGAATTTGGCTGACCCGGTACAGACCATGCTGATGGCGGGCGACCTGGACATGGGCCACGCCCGCGCCTTGTTGGCCCTGGATCGGGCCACGCAAATCACCGCGGCCAACCAGATCAGCGCCAAAAAAATGTCGGTTCGCGAGGCCGAAAGCCTGGTCAAAAAGCTCAGTGCCGAGTTCAACCTGGTGGCGAGCAAGCCGAAAAAAGAGAAATCCCGCGACCTGAAACGGGTGGAAGAAGAGCTCTCGGACCTGCTGACCGCCCAGGTCGAGATCCGCGTTAAAAAGCGCGTGAAACGCCACGGCAAGTTTGAGGAGATGGGCGAGCTGGCGATCCAGTTCGGCTCGATGGAGGAGTTGAATGGCCTGATTGAGCGTTTGCGACTAGAAGTTTAAAGCAAGCCAGACCAACGATGTCGTCAAAAAAACCTACAAAAAACACCAAGCCGCAGTACAAAAGCAGCACGGCTGAGCGTCTGGTGACAGGCATGATGACGTTGTTTTTCATCGGCTTCGGTTGGAATATCTTGCTGACAGGCGGCGTCTCGCTCAGCGGCAAGAAGGGCATCAGCTACCATGACGGTAACGCTGCGTTGATGGTGGCGGGCGGCACTTTTTTGATAGCCAGCGTCTGCGCCTTGATGTTCAGCAAAACCATGGGTTTTGGCCGCCAGCGCCGCGCTGTTTTAATTGCTTTGGTACTGTTGCCGCCAGCGATTTTCTTATTTTTGAAGAGTTAAGTGCTATTTGGTTCAGTTGGTCGTGCTATGGTTTCCATCCGTGTACAAAGGCAACTCTAGTTTGTGCTGTCATAGACAATCGAACGTGCAAATGCGACACAATCCTGAGCGGGTATGAACACATTAAATTTTTGTTTGTTGGTCGTGACAACGACATCGCTCTTAGGTTGCAGCACCTCACAGCCCATTGCGGAGCCATTCACGGCGAGGGAATTTGTTCAATCGGGTTCGAACCGCTGGATAAATATCGGCATGCGGGATAATTTAGAGGGACTGAAACGCGTGCTGGACACGCTGTATAAACGCAATCCCAAAGAATGGCCTAAATCGGGTGAGGCGACGCGTGAGGCGGCCATCAACCGCATTTGGAAAGCGCTAGAAACAGGCAAACCTCTCCCTGAGTTCGAAGGCGCAACAACGGAGATGATGGACGGGAAAGCGGTTCGTGCAAATATTGGCGAAGTGGCGGCGATTCGACTTGCCTTTGAGCCGACCTTCAGCGGCGATCGTGCGGGCACTTTTATTTATGGCGTGGCAACCATGCTCATTACGGCACATGGTGGCAACACAACCTTAGACATCCTCAACGGAGTGAGTGCACAGAGTGCTTTCAATGCCGCTCGTAATGTCGAACTCGCATCATGGTTGCTCACGAGCCGCAAAAACCCGAACAGCACAACGGGTGGCCCTATGCTTTTAAGTAATGAGATTTCCACGCAAGCACGCAACTTGAGCATAGAGCGCGAGATCGGCAAAATCGTTGGACGACTTGACTTAGAAGCGGTCATCATGGATGAAAAATATCGCCGTGCTGGGATTGACTACTTACAAAGCTTTATCGGCGGCAATCTCTTACAGTTTTTGCCGATTAAGTGATCGCATTCAAAACAAGAGAAAAAATTCTCAAAATCTAAGTCAAGACAACCACGCCACCAACTGCTGCGTCACCGCTGGGCTGCGGAGCAGTTGCATGTGATTGGTGCGGTAGAGGATCAGTTGTTTGTCGGGGTCGAAGTTCAGGTTACGCGCTGGGTCGGTGTGCTCTCCCAGTGCGCTGTGCAGCGGCACCAAGCCATCGCCGAG
>CBDUEA010000333.1:0-2847 GCA_965365965.1 uncultured Polaromonas sp.
GTCTGCCGATGCCTACTTGCAGCTGCTTTTGCCGGTGTTGGTCATCACACTGGTTAGTTTTATTGAAACGGCGTCGAGCGCCAAAGTCGAGAGCCAACAAGGAGGCCAATTGTGGAACCAAAACCAAGACTTGATTGGCCAAGGTCTCGCCAAAATAGCCTCGGGTTTGAGCGGCTCCTTCCCTACCAGCTCATCTTTCTCGCGCTCCGCACTCAATTTATACGCGGGCGCTAAAACAGGTTGGGCTAATCTGGTTGGCGTCTTGGTTGTCGTTTTTGCATTGTTGTTTTTGATGCCGATGCTGCACCACGTTCCACAGTCCGTGCTGGCTTCTATTGTTATTGCAGCGATTTACAGTTTGATCAAGCCTCAGCATTTTGTGCACTTATGGCGTGTCTCCAAGATGGAGACCATCAGTGCCTTGGCTACTTTTGTTACCACCGTGCTCAGCGCGCCGCGTTTGTATTGGGGCATCATCACCGGTTTGCTGATGGGTTTAGGGCATTTCTTGTATTTGCGCTTACACCCGCGCATCATTGAAGTTGGTTTGCACGCTGACGGCAGCCTGCGTGACCGCCACTTGTGGCACTTGCCTCCCCTTGCGCCCAACCTTTACGCCTTGCGCATGGACGCCGAGCTGGACTTTGCCTCCGCCAGCGAATTTGAGCGCAACATCACCCAGTATTTAACCCAGCATCCTGAGACCCAACACATCTGCATGTTTGCACAGCCCATCAACCGTGTGGATGCCACAGGTTTAGAAGTGTTTGGTCAACTGCGGCGCATGTTGTTTGACAAAGGCATCACGCTACACATCAGCGGCATCAAACTCCCGGTTGAACGCATTTTGATCGCGGCTGGTGAGCTGCCCAACACCTCAGACACGTCCGACACGTCCGAAGCGTGGACGCTGCTGCGCATGTATCGGACAGACGCAGACGCTTTGGCCGCACTCCAAACGAGCCAACCTGACTCGCGGGATGGCAGCGATTACATTTAAGTGGTAAACCGGATTTTACTCAAGATCGCTTTTATTTTGGGAGCACTTCAGCCACATAAATCGACGACCATTGGCTCTTTTCCCACATGGCTTGGGTGCTTAAGCGCACGGGTAACAACAAGCGCTCGGTCAGCGGAGCAATCTGTGTTTTGGCCAAGTCAACCAGCAAGACATAGCGGGCTTCTTCCTCGTCCAGCCTGCCAATCCAGTCCAGGCTCAGCAAGGTGTGCAATGAATCTTCAAGCTGCAGGTCGTTGACGCGCAGTTGTTTGGACAAAACCTCTAGACTCTTGCCCACTTTGCCGCCCTCGGTCACTGGATCTGAGAGCTTTTGCAACAACTCCAGAGCCAGCTGAAAATTCCAGCCCGGTGTACCGCCACGCCGCGCAATACCGCTGAGTAAGCTCGGTAAATAAGCCGAAACTACCGCACCCAGCAGCACGATGACCCAGGCAACATAAATCCAAATCAGCAAAATCGGCGCTGTTGCAAAAGCACCGTACACGGCTGAATACGTGGGGACCAGGCTCAAATACCAGGTAAGTACCCGCTTGGCCAGCTCAATACCCACAGCAGCAAATACCCCGCCCCAGAGTGCATGCGACCAGCGCACGGGTGTATTGGGCACAAAACGGTACATCGCCGCAATACCGACAGACATCAGCCCAAACTCCAGTAAGTTCAGCAGCGCATTCACGCTGTCTGGCATCACGCTGACAAAGCCTTTGGAACTGGAGATGGCATAAGAACTCAGCGACAAGCTCATGCCCAACATCAGTGGTCCAAGCGTCAGCAAACCCCAGTAGATCAAAATGCGGCGCGTCAAAGAACGCATTTTGCGCACCCGCCAGATGTCATTGAGTTTGACATCAATGGTCAAAATCAGCATCAAAGCAGTGATCAGAAACGCCAACGCTCCCACCCAGCCTATTTGACTGGCTTTAGCGGAAAATTGCCCCAAATAGCTGAAGACCTGACGCGAGATATTGTCAGGAATCAAGCTATCTACCAACCAGCGCTGCAGCGTCGATTGCATCTTTGCAAACATCGGAAAAACGCTAAACACGGCCAAAGCCACGGTGAACAGTGGCACGATGGAAATGATGGTCGTGAAGGTCAAACTACTGGCAGTCAAACCCAAATGATCTTCTTTAAAGCGCTCGCGCAGCGTCCAAGCCGTGTTTTTCCACGGAAAGGTGAGCGCTTCGCGCATAAAATCTTGTATCCAAGCTTGTAATTTCTCCATCCCGCTATCATGGCACCAATGTCACGCTATTCAGCCCCTTTTTAAGCGGCTCCTGTACTTAAAAATATCTCAACATCAAAGCAATGTCAGCTCCCACTCCTCTCATTTCTCAACCACCGCAGTACGTGCGGCTCACCCGCATCGCCGCTGTGGGGAGTCTGCTCGGCTTGATTTTGCTGGGCTTGCTGTGGGAGCTGTGGCTGGCACCGTTGCGTCCAGGTGGCTCGCTGCTGGCGCTCAAGGTGTTGCCGCTGTGCCTGCCACTGGCAGGTTTACTGAAAAACCGTATGTTCACCTACCGCTGGGTTAGCCTGTTTGTGTGGCTGTATTTCATTGAAGGCGTGGTGCGCGCTTGGGGCGACAAAGCACCGGGCAACTATCTGGCCATGGTGGAAGTGGTGTTTTGCGTGATCCTCTTCACCGCTTGCGCCTTGCATGTGCGCCAACGCCTGCGTGCCGCCAAATCCGCGCAAGCCGTGGCTGACGCTTTGGGCGTGCGCACAGACATCGACACCGAAGACTTGAAATACGACTCCCCACTGGCTAAATCATCCAACTAAATCAAGGAAACAAGCATGGCTACTAAAATCCCTACAAAATT
>CBDUEA010000334.1:0-2845 GCA_965365965.1 uncultured Polaromonas sp.
CCAACTTTGACTTGCAGGTCTTGAGGAGCTTCAGATGCTAAAACATCCTCCGCCTCCTCTTAACCCTTGGTTATTCAAAGTTGCACTTCGTAGTTGAATCCGCCTAATCAACAAACATTATTGCTATATATTAAATAGCAAACTATTAAATAAACGCGCCGTATAAATCCAAATTTATCTCAAAAACGACTTTTTCACCGCTTACGGCTGTTCTTAATCGCCAAAGCCGCCTGTTTCACCAAATCCGGCCCTTTGTAGATCAAGCCTGTGTATATTTGCACTACATCCGCACCGGCTTCGATTTTGCTGACCGCATCAGCCGCGCTCATCACGCCGCCTACGCCGATGATGGGGAAGTCTTTGCCAAGAGCGGTGCGGAGTTGGCGGATGACTTGGTTGCTGGCTGCTAAGACGGGAGCGCCGCTTAGGCCGCCGGCTTCGTCGCAGTGTTGCATGCCTTTGACGGCTTCGCGACTCAGGGTGGTGTTGGTGGCTACAACGCCATCCATCTTGTGCCGCAGGAGTGTGGCAGAGATGACGTCGATTTGGGCAACTTCTAGATCTGGCGCGATTTTGACGAAAATGGGGACGCTTTTGCCGTGTTTTTTCTTCAAAACAACGCGTTCAGCGGCTATGGCCCCCAAAAGCGCATCCAAAGCCTCGTCACTTTGCAGGGCACGTAGGTTTTTGGTGTTTGGGCTGGAGATGTTGACGGTAACGTAATCGGCATGTGGGTAGACACCACGCAGGCAGATCAGGTAATCGTCGGTGGCTTTTTCAATCGGGGTGGCGGCGTTTTTGCCGATGTTTAAGCCCAAAAGTAGGGGTTTAGATGGGTTCGCAGTGCGGAATTTGGCTTTTTGGACGTTAGCGATGAAAGCGTCCAAACCTTCGTTGTTGAAGCCCAAGCGGTTGATCAGCGCGTTCGCTGCTGGCAGACGAAACATGCGGGGCTTCGGGTTGCCAGGCTGCGCCAGTGGGGTGACGGTGCCGACCTCGACAAAGCCAAAACCCATCGAGCCTAGGCCGTCAATAGCTCTGGCGTTTTTGTCCAAACCAGCCGCCATGCCAATGCGGTTGGGGAATTTCAGACCAGCCAGGGTGATGGGGTCGTCCACACGTCCATTGCAATACGCCCACGTCAGCGGCGTGCCCTGCGTGGCGGTCAAGCCGGTCATGGTCACGTCATGGGCAGTTTCAGCGTCTAGACCAAATAAAAAGGGGCGGGCGAGGGCGTAGGGGAGCAGTGACATTGGATAATAGGTAGTTATTACTTCGTAAGATACGGCTATTTTCTCAGAAACCCATCCTCTCAATGGAAGAAACACACCCATGACCCAAGACGAACTCAAAACACTGGTCGGCCAAGCCGCTTTGCAATATGTGGTGCCGGGGGAGATTGTGGGCGTGGGTACGGGCTCAACCGTGAATAAATTTATTGACGCGCTGGCGACCATCAAGAGCACGATCAAAGGCGCGGTGTCTAGCTCAGTCGCCAGCACCGAGCGACTCAAAGCGCTGGGTATTCCGGTGTTTGACGCCAATGACGTGACAGAACTGGCGGTTTACATTGACGGTGCCGATGAAATCGACCACGCGGGTTACATGGTCAAAGGCGGCGGGGCAGCATTGACGCGGGAGAAGATTGTGGCGGCGCTGTCTAAGAAATTCGTCTGTATCGCCGACGAAAGCAAGTTGGTTTACACACTGGGGGCATTCCCGCTGCCGGTGGAAGTAATCCCGATGGCGACCAAGCGCGTGATGCAGCAATTTGCGACGATGGGCGGTTCTTGCAGCGTGCGTCAAAAGGATGGTCAACCACTCGTTACCGACAACGGCCAGCACATTGTTGACGTGCTGAATCTGAAAATCAAGGACCCGTTGGCGTTTGAATCTAACGTGAACCAATGGCCTGGTGTGGTGACAGTGGGCGTGTTTGCGCATCAAAAGGCGCAAGTGTGTTTGTTGGGAACTAATGCGGGTGTGAAAACATTGACGTTTTGAGCTTATCCCTATTTACCCTAGCTTAACCTTAGATAAGACCTTATTTGCATAGGCTGATGCTTTCAGTGTGTATGCTTAGGACAATGACTATATTTTGGAGTAATGAATGGCAGTGACAGTTGATGCGGTGTTGGATGCACTCAAAAGTGTGATTGATCCCAACACCGGAAAAGATTTTGTGACGTCTAAGTCGATCAAAAACATGCATGTGACCGATGGTGATGTGTCTTTTGATGTGGAGTTGGGCTATCCGGCTAAAAGCCAAATACCAAGTTTTCGCAAAGCACTGATTGCTGCCGCCAAAGGTGTGGCGGGTGTAGACAACGTTTCAGTGAATGTCAGCATGAACATCACGGCGCATGCGGTACAGCGTGGTGTTGCACTTTTGCCTAAGGTTAAAAATATTGTGGCTGTGGCTTCTGGCAAGGGTGGCGTGGGCAAGAGCACCACAGCGGTCAACTTGGCGTTGGCATTGGCGGCTGAAGGTGCCAGCGTGGGTATTTTGGATGCGGACATTTATGGCCCGAGTGTTCCGATGATGATGGGTGTTGACGGTCGGCCAGAGAGCGCGGATGGCAAAACCATGGAACCGCTGGAAAACTACGGCGTGCAGGTCATGTCGATTGGTTTCTTGGTGGCACAAGATGAAGCCATGATTTGGCGCGGTCCGATGGCGACCCAAGCGCTGGAGCAGTTGCTGCGACAAACCAATTGGCGCGATTTGGATTATTTGATTGTGGATATGCCGCCGGGAACAGGCGATATCCAGCTGACGTTATCGCAACGTGTGCCGATGACGGGTGCGGTCGTGGTCACCACACCGCAAGACATTGCCCTTTTG
>CBDUEA010000335.1:0-2842 GCA_965365965.1 uncultured Polaromonas sp.
AAAGAGGTTTGCGACGCTGCATTATTGGCCGCTTCAGGAGAAGCCACGCCACGAATATTGCCTTTGCCGAAGGGGACTTCACCAGGTTGCAATTTGGTTTTCTTTTCAAGCGTGTAGGCTGCAAATGCCGCCATCACAGCACCGCCACCCGGCAAAATACCCAACACAGAACCCAACGCTGTGCCGCGCAACACGGCTGGTGCCATACGTTTGAAGTCTTCCTTGGTGGGCATCAAGCCCTTCACATCAGCGGTGAACACTTCACGTTCGCTTTCATGCTTACCTAAATTGCTGATGATCTCACCGTAGCCAAACACACCCATCGCGATCACGATAAAGCCAATGCCGTCGGTCAGTTCCGGGATGTCAAAACTGTAACGCGCTACACCTGAGTTGACGTCGGTACCCACCAAACCCAAGAGCAAGCCCAACAAAATCATGCCAACCGCTTTGAGTAAAGAGCCAGAAGCCAACACCACCGCACCGATCAAGCCCAAAATCATGAGCGAGAAATATTCGGCTGGGCCAAATTTGAAAGCCACTTCGGTCAAAGGCACCGCAAACGCAGCCAATACCAAGGTACCAACGCAACCGGCAAAGAAAGAACCCATGCCGGCCGCTGCTAAGGCGGGCCCCGCTCGACCCTGCCTCGCCATTTGGTAACCATCAATGACCGTTACGACCGATGAAGACTCACCGGGTAAGTTGACCAAAATAGCGGTGGTTGAACCACCATATTGCGCACCGTAGTAAATACCAGCCAACATGATCAGCGCGGATACGGGTGGCAAAGCGTAAGTCGCTGGCAACAGCATCGCAATCGTTGCCAAAGGGCCAATACCCGGCAACACACCAATCAAGGTGCCCAACAAACAGCCAATGAAGGCATACATCAGGTTGATGGGCGTGAAAGCCACCCCAAAACCCAGTGCGAGGTTATTAAATAAATCCATTTTTTGTCCTTATTCTTTTAATGACCATTGCTTAATTGGTGAGAAAAGCAGGCCATACGGGGAACTGCAACTTCAGCAACAAGATAAATGCGGCATAACTCATGACAGCCAAAATCGTTGCCAAGATGAATACAGCCTTGAAGTTGAACTCCTCGCCCGCCAAGCTTGCCACGAAAGTGAGCGCATAAATGGCAGCGATCATGCCAAATGCTGGAAAACCAATGCTAGGCAAACCCGCCAATAACAAACCGAATATCAAATTGGCGGCAATGATGAAAAACAGAGGTTTCCAAGCCCATGATCCAATTTTGTCGCCGTCTTCGGTTTCAATCACCAAGGCGTTGAACATGATGACGCCGCCCAAAATGGCCATTAAGACACCCAAAATGAGTGGGAAATAGCCTGGACCCATGCGTGCGCCCGTGCCAATGGTGTAGTTGCTTGCACCCCAAGCAAAACCAACGCCTACTGCGGTGTACAAAAGACCTGAAAAAAAGTCTTTTTGACTTTTAATAACCATAAACACGCCTCTCAAATAGTGATTTTTGTGAGGACAATTATCGCCCGTGCCCCCCCAAGTTGCTTGATGATTTGATTAGGGTAACTACTAGTTTTTACCGGATATGTGGTAATTACTTACGCTCGAATTCAAGTCCAACAAGCTCGTATTTATTTGAAAACGCGCAACCATTTCACTGCGGGTAGACCGTAGAGCGCTTGGATTTTTTCAGCCTGTACCATCAATGCATCGCGCTTGGGGCGGTTGGCTTGGCGTTGCGCCAACACCACGGTGTTCCCTTCGCGTGTAGGCTTGAAGGCCCAGACCGCCTTTTCGCCAAAAGCGGCGGTGATTTTGTCCAAACTGGCTTGGTAGCTGGACGAGCGACCAAACAAATTCACCGTCATGGCGCCTTCATCCGTCAACAGATTAAAACAATCGACATAAAAGTCGGCACTGTCCAGAACCGGTGCGGCGGCTTGGTCGTCGTACAAGTCAACCTGCAAAGCGTCGATATGACCTTGCCACTGCGCTTTTTTAATTTCCTCCGCCGCATCAGCCACCACCACTTGCAGCCGTGCATCGTCTGGCGGCAGTTTGAACCAGCCCCGGCAAGCCGAGACCACTTGCGGGTTGATCTCAATCGCCGTCGTTTGCATGCGCAATTTTTTGAAACAAAACTTGGTGCAACTGGCAGCCCCCAGCCCCAATTGCATGGCGTGGCGCTTAGGGACGCTGGCCAAATCGACAAACAACAGCCAAGCCATCATGCGCTGCACGTACTCCAGTTCAATCTCAAACGGCGCGTCAATCAGCATACTGCCCTGAATCCACTCCGTCCCTAAGTGCAAGGTGCGCACATCGCCCCAATCACTGAAGTTCACTTCGGGCAGTTCGGTCGCGTTGGGTTGTCGTTTGGTCATGTTGTGTGTTGTGGACAGATATAGTGCAGGTTATTTGAGCAGAATATAAGACAATTTTACTACATTATTGATAGCAAACTATTAAATAAATACGACGGCTACAGCCAAAAAATGCCTATTTAATGACATTTTTGACTAATTTACCCATTTTAGAGCTCATCTGCACCCGCTTGATCTGGCAACAACAGCTTCAACTTAGGCAATGCAGCCAACGAGTTGGTCCAACAAGCCTGTGCCAGCGAGGCAGTGTCCATGCCGCGCAATTGGGCCAAGACTTCGGCAATGTGTGGCAGTTGGCCTGGCTCATTGCGTCCCTGCGGCTCGCCAGCTTCACGCTGAGCAGCGGTTTTATACAGCCAATGCGGCGGCATATCGGGTGCGTCGGTCTCCAAAACCAACGCGTCTAATGGCAAGCTCGCTGCCAAATGCCGCAGTTGCAACGCACGCTCGTAGGTCAGCGCCCCACC
>CBDUEA010000336.1:0-2838 GCA_965365965.1 uncultured Polaromonas sp.
GAGTTGAAGTAATCAGACGCATGGGCAGGGAGGTGTTTGGAGCCAGCAAATGCAGGGGTTAAACTGTATTCTAGTCAGCGGTCTCCTTGGCGCTTTACGCATGCGCGACAAGTGAGTGCAAACCTTGTACATCCTGATCACGACTTCAAAGAAAGCGCTAATAATATAAAATAAATAGCAAACTAATGAATAAATACGCCGGCTACAGCCATTTTTACCTCTAAAATAGCTGTTTTTAAGCTTTTTGCACCGCTTTGATCATGTCTGCCGCCTTTTCGGCAATCATGATCACCGGTGCATTGGTGTTACCCGCCACGATGCGGGGCATGATGGAGGCGTCAACCACGCGCAGGGCGTCGATGCCGTGCACGCGCAGCTCACTGTCAACCACGTTCATGGGGTTGGCTTTTGGGCCGTCCAGCGGGCCCATGCGGCAGGTGCCGACGGGGTGGTAGATGGTGTCGGCTTTGTTGCGGATGAAGGTTTCGATTTGTTCATCGGTCTGCGCCGCAGCAGAAATCGGCAGCTCTTGGCCACGGTAACCCGCCAGCGCGGGCTGGCTCAAAATCGTGCGCATTTGCTTGAAGCCTTGGACCATGCGGGTCATATCGTCTTTTTCGGCTAAGAAGTTCGGGTCAATCAGCGGCGCAGCCAAGGGGTCGCTGCTGGCCAGGGTGACGCGGCCACGACTTTGCGGGCGCATCAGGCAAATGTGGCAAGAGTAACCATGACCAAAGGTGGTTTTGCGGCCATGGTCGATCAGTTTGCCAACGACAAAATGCAGTTGCAGGTCTGGCGTAGCCTCGCTCGGGCTGGTTTTGATGAAGCCGCCCGCCTCGGCAAAGTTGGTGGTCAGCATGCCACGGCGGTGGTTGCGCCATTCAAAAATGCCTTTGATGGCGCGTATCATGCCGCCCAAGGAGATGCCAAACAGGTCTTTCAGGTGCGGCGCGTTGACGACTTGCACCACGTCAATGTGGTCGTGCAGGTTTTCACCGACGCCGGGCAGCTCGTGTTTCACGTCAATGCCGTGTTTTTGCAGTTCATCCGCTGGGCCGATACCGGACAGCATCAAAACTTGTGGCGACTGCAACGCGCCGGCGCACAGCAACACCTCGCGCTTGGCGTTGACTTGTTTGATTTGGCCATCTTGTTTAAATTCCACACCCACAGCGCGTTTGCCTTCCAGCAAGATGCGGGTGGTGTACGCGCCGGTGATGACGGTGAGGTTTTCGCGACCCAAATTGGGCGTCAAGTACGCTTTAGCGGCGCTGTAACGCTCGCCATTTTTGTGTGTCACTTGGTGCATGCCCACACCGTGGTGCTCAGCGCCGTTGAAGTCGAGGTTTTCAGGATGCCCAGCTTGTTTTGCAGCCTCGACAAAAATCGGGCCAAACTTGTTGGGGCTGCGCAAGTCCATCACATTCAATGGGCCGTTTTTACCGTGGAAATCAGCATTTTTAGCGTCGAAATTTCGCTCGTTGTGTTCTGATTTTTTAAAGTAAGGCAAGACGGAGGCGTAGTTCCAGCCAGGGTTGCCTTGTTCAAACCAATAGTCATAGTCCTTGTGGTGACCGCGCATGTAGACCATGGCGTTGATCGAGCTGGAACCACCCAATACTTTGCCACGGGGAACGTAGCCTTGGCGGCCATTGAGGCCCGCTTGCGGGGTGGTTTTGAAGGCCCAATTGGCTTGCCCGGTTTGCACCAGCAGTGCCAAGCCAGCCGGGCAATGAATCAAAACATTGGTATCAGCCGGGCCCGCTTCCAGCAAGGCCACGGTGATGTTGGGGTTTTCCGTCAGGCGGGCAGCCAACACGCAACCTGCGGAGCCGCCACCGATGATGATGTAGTCGAACATGCTAGTCATACTTTATTCAATACCTTATTCAACAGCTGATGCAAACCATAACGACATGTTAATGACCAGATGCTCATTAAATTAAGGAGAGACCACCAATCTGAGACCGAATTTACCCTGATAGCGTCTTCTTTGCCACCGGCGAGACGCAGAAATACAGGGTGCTTTAACATGCTACTTTGGTGAATGGGATCGAAAAGGAGAGATGGGATGCCAAATACAAGCGCGAAAGACGTGCCTTTTGAAGGCTGCATCACGTGTGAGCAACGCGGCCATGTGCTGCTGATTGGCATCAACCGGCCTGCCAAACGCAATGGTTTTACACCCATCATGTTTCGTGAACTCGGTGAAGCCTATACCCGCTTGGACGATGACCCAAGCTTGCGCGTGGGGGTTTTACACGCTTTTGGTGCGCATTTCACAGCGGGGCTGGACTTACCAAGCATCGCCCCCCTGATGCGACGTGGCGAAAAGGCTGTGCCACTGGGTTTGGTTGACCCGCTCGATTTGGGCATGCCAGGCTACCGACGCCGTACCAAGCCGATGGTGGTGGCGGTCAAAGGCATCACCTACACCTTGGGCATTGAACTGATGTTGGCGGCGGATATTGTGGTGGCGGCAGACGATGGCCGGTTTTCACAGCTCGAAGTCAAACGCGGCATCATGGCGACGGGCGGTGCCACCTTGCGCATGGCCGAACGAGCCGGCATGGGCAACGCGCTGCTTCATTTGCTCACCGGTGATGAGTTTGGCAGTGCCGAAGCGCTGCGCTTGAACTTTGTGCAGCAAGTTGTTCCCGTCGGCGAAGAGCTGGCTAAAGCGCTGCACATCGCAGCGCAAATTGCCGCACAAGCACCGCTGGCGGTGGTGGCCACGCGCTTGAATGTACTCAAAGCCGTTGAACATGGCCCGTTGGTGGCGATGCATGATTTCATCGATGTGCAACAACGCTTGTCGAACAGCGACGATGCCAAAGA
>CBDUEA010000337.1:0-2834 GCA_965365965.1 uncultured Polaromonas sp.
CTTAGTGGATCGCAAAAGGAAGGTGCCATATGGCCAAACTATTCGCCGTCTACCAGCAACCAAAAGACGCCGCCGTCTTTGACAGCTACTACTTCACCAAACACGTACCGCTTGCAAAGACCATCCCAGGCCTCAAGAGCTATGAAGTCACGAAGGGTGATGTCATGGGAATGGCCGGCAAACACAGCGCCTATTTGGTTGCCATCCTAGAGTTTGACTCGATGGAAGCCATCGGCGCGGCCATGGCTTCACCACAAGGCCAGGCCACGGCAGCGGACCTTGCAAACTTTGCAAGCGCTGGCGTTGACCTGATGATGGGTGAAACGAAAATGGTTTAGTCAAGCCGGTGGGGGGTGCGGAACCGGTCGCCAAGGGTGAAGGTTCAAGTTAGTATGCAGTCCTTGCAACTTTTAAACCGACATGCATGGCACTGATTTGCTTTAACAAACCCTATGGCGTGCTCAGCCAGTTCACCCCTGAAGGGCGCTGGACGGGACTGCGGGATTGGATCACGCTGCCTGGCGTTTATGTCGCGGGGCGATTGGATGCAGACAGCGAGGGCTTGTTGCTGCTAACCGATGATGGCGCGCTGCAAACCCGCATAGCCGACCCACGCTACAAGATGGAAAAAACCTATTGGGTGCAGGTTGAAGGTAAACCCACCACGACAGCATTGGCGATGTTAGAGACCGGCGTGCAGTTGAACGATGGCATCACGCGTCCCGCCAAAGCACGGTTGATGGATCCGCCTCAACATCTATGGCCGCGCATGCCGCCGATTCGTGAGCGTAATAACAAGCCAACTTCTTGGCTAGAGTTGGTGATCCGTGAGGGGCGCAACCGACAAGTTCGGCGCATGACGGCGGCAGTAGGTTTTCCGACCTTGCGTTTGATTCGTGCATCAATCGGGCCGTATACGTTAACGGACTTAAAACCTGGGACTTGGCGTGAGGTAGAAGTGGTCTCGGGTTGACTGAGTTTGCGTTATAAACGCCCAAATTCCACAACGACTTAAGCGACCTTGATCGTCGTCTCCATCACACTGCGCGTGATGATGGGGGGAGATTCACCAATATGAAAGGCCAACTTTCGGTCGCGCAGGGCAATGTCTGCAGTGGTAATGCGGTCGAAGCGACGTAGGTGGTCAGTCCACGACTCGTCTTCAATCATCTCTACAAAACGACCCGGCTCGTAGATGTCGTGCAACAGCTCCCATGACAGTGCGCCGTGGGACAAGCGGGTGCGACGGCTTTGTTGCATCAACTCACGAAACTCTACCGCACGTAACGGGTCGATTCGGTATTCAATCATGAGCATCACATGTCCATGCTTGGGTGGTTCATCGGTTTGAGGCATTTTAAACTGCCGTGACGGCGTTAGATCTTCCACCATGCCTTGCGCCGGCATACTGCGGTTAACGATGATCATGGCGAGCAATCCGGTGATGGCTGCAGCTATTAAGCTGATTTGTACCGTGCTTACCGTGGCCAATTGCCCCCAAATAGCGGCACCCGCCGCGCTGGAACCCATGATGGCCATTTGGTACATCGACATGCCGCGTGCGCGCACCCAGTCGGGCAAGCCCATTTGTGCGGATACGCTGAGCGTATTGGCTGTCGTGATCCAGGCAGCGCCTGCAAACAACATCGCGGGCACGGCCACCCATGTGTAGGGTGTGAATGCGATCACAAGCATGGCAGCAGATTGCAAGGCCGCACCACCTTGCACCAAAGTATCGCGTGAGAATGCGCGGCGCAGTTGCGGCAAAAACCAAGTTGAGATAATCGCGCCCGCACCCATAGAAGCAAGCAGCAAGGTAAAGGTGCCCGCACCACCACCGTCTTGGCTGCGTGCCACCAAAGGGAGCAAGGCGACCAAGGCCGTCGAGGTCACAAAAAATACAGAGATACGAGCCAGCACGCCTTGTAGATGCGGCGATTGCTTGACGTATTGCAAGCCAATGCGCATAGCGCTGGTCAGGCGTTCGCGTCCCAGCGGGTGCGGTGTGTGCTTACGCTGCCAGCGGGAGATGACGATGGCCGCTATCAACGACAAAACGGCGTTCAACAAAAACACCCAAGCACTGCCGGCACTGGCGATCAAAGCACCCGCCACCAAAGGGCCAATGATGCGAGAGGCGTTCATCGACACGCCGTTTAAACCCAGCGCTGCTGGCAATTGCGCACGGGGTACCAGCTCCGGTACGATCGCAGAGAAGACTGGCCACCGCATGGCCAGCCCAATGCCGTTGGCAAAAATCAAGATCAGCAACAGCAAGGGTGAAATGACACCCAAAAAGACAGTGAAGCTCAACACGCTGGCAACCACAGCAACCCAAATTTGAGTGATTAAAAAATACCGTTTGCGGTCCAAAATATCCGCCAAAGCGCCGCTGGGGATACCGAGCAAAAAAACGGGCAAGCTAGAGGCAGTTTGCACCAAAGCAACCCACAACGGCGTGGTGGTGAGTGATGTCATCATCCATGCGGCGGCCACATCGTTCATCCACATGCAAATATTGGCCATCAACCAGGTGGTCCAGAGCATCCTAAAGACGGGAATGCGCAAGGGCGCTAACGGCGACAAGTCGTCAGAATGTGTTTTAGCGTGTTCGGCTTTGGGGTGCGATTCAGGCATACGGCTTAAGATTTAAAATGGTCAAAGGACACAAAATCGTTAGCGACAGGTTGCCTTTGCGCATTGACCAGCCTGACTCCCAGCGCTGTTTCGATCAGCCCAATGCGGGTCACCCGTGTGGCGCTGGCTTCGGCAGCAGCTTGCACAGCGCCTCGCATGGCTTGCGGAGCGGTAAAAGCCAGCTCGTAGTCGTCACC
>CBDUEA010000338.1:0-2831 GCA_965365965.1 uncultured Polaromonas sp.
AACGCAGTTCATCCACCGACTTGCCCGACAACTTACCGTAGCCAGGAAACTGACGCACAGAAAAATTAACGTCACCGCTGCTTGATTGATAGGCCAATCCTTTTTTTTCAAGCTGACCAATAAGCGACAACATCTGCGGCACGTATTCGGTCGCTCGCGGCTCAAAGGTGGGCGTTTCTATGTGCAAAGCACCGATGTCTTGGTGCATGGCTGCGACCATTTCATCCGTCAAGGCACGGATGCTGATGCCCCGATCTAAAGCGCGCTTGATGATTTTGTCATCAATATCAGTGATATTTCGCACATATGTCACCCGATATCCACTTACTTTTAGCCAGCGCTGCACCACATCAAAAGCCATCATCATGCGCGCATGGCCAATATGGCAGAGGTCATAAATGGTCATGCCACAAACGTACATACGCACATGACCAGGCTCAATTGGTGAAAACTCTTCTGAAACACGAGACATCGTGTTGTAAATGCGCAAACTCATGGGTGTTAAATAGAAGTACAGTCGGGTGTAAACGGTAACTTGGCATTATTATCGAAGTTCATCAAAATAAGCCGTAGTTTGCAAAATATCCAAGGCTAGCTTTACAGCGTTGCAAGATGTATTTTTTGCAAAAGCTACCTGCTGTGCGGGTACAATCGCGTCGATAACGGTTTATCGATAATTTATAGTTTGCGGTTAACTTAGCGTCATCAAACACATTTTGTGGCTAGGTGATTCTCAACTCAGTTAGAAAAGAACTCCAATGCGGCACTCTTGGTCATTTGTTTCCCTGTCCTCTACTTTAAATGTGGCACGTTTGCTCACACTGAGCGCAGCGCTTTGCGCTGTGACGGCGCATGCCAATGAGATTGACGAAATCAATCAATTACTTAAATCAGGCAAACAAACCCAAGCCTTGACCAAAGTAGAGCAAGCTCTGAGCGCGAAACCTCGAGACCCACAAATGCGCTTTCTTAAAGGCGTGATTCAAACAGAGCTCGGCAAACCAACAGATGCCATTGGCACCTTCACCAAGCTGACTGAAGACTACCCAGAGCTGCCAGAACCTTACAACAATTTGGCAGTTTTGTACGCAAGCTCAGCGCAATTTGACAAAGCCCGCGCAGCACTTGAAATGGCTATTCGCACCAATCCAAGTTACTCTACTGCGCATGAAAATTTGGGGGATATTTACGCCAATTTGGCCAGTCAAGCTTATAGCAAGGCATTGCAACTCGGCGGCTCAAGCAACAGCTTGCAACCTAAGCTGACATTGATTCGCGAATTGTTTTCACCGACTGCCAAAGGTCAAAGCCCAACGGCAAGCACCATCAAAACAGCGCCAACCCCTCAAGCTGTAACACCTGCCACGGCTGCAGCTCCTGTTGCTGCAGTTAAAGCGCCTGTCCCAGTCACGGCAACCCCAGCTGTCGTTAGCACCAAACCGGTCGTAGAAACAGCCATCGATGAATCCAGCAAACAGATAGATCAAGCGGTTTTAGCTTGGGCGGCAGCTTGGTCCAACAAAAATATGAGTGGATATTTGGGCTCTTACGCCAAGGGTTTTGTTCCACCAAAAGGTCAGTCTCGTGGTGCTTGGGAACAAGATCGTCGTGCGCGCATCGTGGGTAAATCTCGTATCAGCGTGAAGCTCAGCAATATAAAAGCAAGCGTCAACGGCAACAACGCTACGGTTAAGTTTCGCCAAGATTACGATGCTGGCGCGCTGAGTACATCTAGCCTCAAAACTCTACAAATGACGAAAGTTGGCGAGCGCTGGTTGATTACCAAAGAATCTACTGGCGGCTGATTTTTTTTCGACTCGCTGCGCGGAGGTTCCATTGAACCGTTTGATTCACTGTTTCCTAAATTCCCTGACTACCACTCTATTTGGCGCAATGCTGCTAGTTGGTAGCTTGTCTTTTACACCGGTGGCTACTGCACAAAGCAACAAAGCGACTATTTTAAACAGTGGTAAAAACAAAAATATTGAGCAACGCAAAGTAGATTTGCAAGCCGAAGCAAAGCTTCTGCGTATTTACCAATTGATTGGCAAAGGGCAAAACCGCCTCGCCTTGGCAGAGTCAGAACGACTGCTCAAAGCGCAGCCGAATTTTCAGTTGGCACAATTGGTTCATGGCGACCTGCTCAGCAGTTTTGTGCGACCCGTTAAGGTTCTAGGCGATTTACCCAAAACGAGCCCGCTTGAATCTCCAGCGTCACTGACTGCCCTCAATGAGCTGCGTGAAGAATCTATGCAGCGGCTCAATTCACTTCGAGAACGCCCTCCTGCGAATGCAATTCCCTCCCAGTTTTTAGCCTTGTCAGAGCGTAACAAACACGCTATTGCTGTGGATACATCTCGTTCACGTCTGTATCTTTTTGAAAATACAGGCCAAGGCGCAAAATTAATAGCTGATTACTATATCTCGGTTGGTAAGCTAGGTGTTGAAAAAAAGATTGAAGGCGACCAGCGTACACCCCTTGGCGTTTACTACATCACTGGCAGTTTGAAACCAAGCTCGCTTGTCGATTTTTACGGTGTAGGCGCATTACCCATCAATTACCCCAACCCGCTTGACCTGAAACGCGGCAAGACTGGTAGTGGCATTTGGCTGCATGGCACACCGTCTGAACAATTTTCACGTGCGCCAAAAGCATCTGACGGCTGCGTGGTGATGTCCAACCCCGACTTAAATCACCTTTTCACCCGCGTTGGCGCTCGAACGACACCGGTGGTGATTGCAGAACGCTTGAACTGGGTTCCCAAAGCCAGTTTGGATGCTGTAAAAACCAGCTTTATAAACAACTTGATGGCTTGGCGGCAAGCCAACGG
>CBDUEA010000339.1:0-2827 GCA_965365965.1 uncultured Polaromonas sp.
AGATTTGTTCAATGCGTCTTGGTTGTCGCATTACCTGCAACAATTTTCAGATCTGCTGCCGGTTGATGTTCAAGCTACGTTGACTGAATTTACCGCCATGACTTGTGCAAGTGCCCTAAAATGCTATGCAGAAAGTAGCAAACTATTGATTGTTTGTGGAGGTGGTGCACTCAATACGTACTTGATGCAACGTTTGCAATGTGCTTTACCGCAGGTGGCTGTCGTGAGCTCACAGGAACATGGTTTGCCGCCCTTGCAGGTAGAAGCGGCTGCTTTTGCATGGTTGGCTCGCAAAACAATGCGGCGCGAAACAGCCAGTCTGAAAAGCGTAACGGGAGCGCGAGGCTCCCGTATATTAGGTGCTATTTACCCAGCTTAATACTCATCTTAAGGCTGAGCAGGTATTGAAGCTAAGACTTGGTTATTGTTTTAGCTGAAGCTAGAGCCGCAACCGCAGGTCGTTGTCGCATTCGGATTTTTAATCACAAACTGCGCACCTTGCAAGTCTTCTTTGTAATCAATCTCAGCGCCCACCAAATATTGATAGCTCATCGCATCAATCAACAGAGATACACCATTTTTAGTCATGGTCGTATCGTCTTCATTGGTGATTTCATCAAACGTGAAGCCGTACTGGAAACCAGAGCAGCCTCCGCCTTGGACGAAAACGCGTAGTTTCAAATCTGGGTTGCCTTCTTCAGCGATTAAATCTGCGACCTTGATGGCCGCATTGTCGGTGAATAAAATCGGCGATGGCATTTCCGGTGCCTCAGAGACGGTGGTATTTTCGGCAAGTGCGCTCATGGCAAACTCCTTGTGAAGCATCGCATGGAACGAAGCCTCGTTTGATCAGGTGCGACCCCAATCGGGTTGATTTAAATAATGTACTGATTTTATCGGGAATTACTATTCCCTGCCAAACTTAAGCTTATTTTGCGCCATTTAATGTGCAAATAGGTGCTTAACCGTTATTGGCTGCCAGTGTGAGCGTTTTCTTCATGTCAGAATCGATTTCTTGCAAGCTTGGTTGTAGCAAGCCTGTAATGACCGCGCCTTGGTGCATTTCGAGGGCTTTGTAATACACGTCACCCACAATTTGAGCTTTGGGTTGCAGCTCTAACATCACTTTAGCATGTACTGGTCCGTTGACGCGTCCGTTGATGATGACGTGATCGGCATAGATATTACCTGACACGGTTGCAGATTCAGAGATGACCAGAATACTTGGGTGGTCGGTATTGGAGCGAATGTCACCGGTCACTTCGCCATCCACACGCAAACCATCGGTAAATTTGATGTGTCCCTCAATATGGCTGCCTACAGCAATCAGGCTTTTGATTGGGGGTTGTTTCTTCTTTGCAAACATAGGTACTCCATTTTTCGGCTCTGCCGAGAGTTTTCGGGTTTTTAGCTTGATTTAAGATATTACAGCTTTATGGACTGAATCGCTTTGGTGGTGTTACCGTCCAAGACTTTGGCTGAAACGGCTTTCACGATGACTTGAGCGGGTAGCTCCAGCAAGCCTTCTGCACGCCGGTATTGCGTGAGTTGCAAAGGCTGCGCACCGCCAGGCAAGGTCATCATCCAAGGCTTACCGTTTTGCAGACCTGAGACGGTGAGTTCTAACTGACCTTTAAAAGTTGGCGCATTTTTGAGGGGTTGAATCACCAGCACCTGCCATTTAAGCTGGTTGCCGGCAACCAATTCAGCCTGCAGACTGCGTATGGCCAAACCTTCCACACTGCCTCCCTGGGTGAGATTTTGAAAAAACCCCAAATCGTCACGCAAGGCACGGTTGTCAGCATCCAGTTGTTTGAGCTGCGAACTTAGTTTGTCTTTTTCAGCTTTTTCAGTGGCCAAGACCAAGCCTGAGGTGTTGACAATAGATTGATTTTTGTCATTTTTTTCGCGCAGCTGAGTCACTTCAGCTCGCAAATTAGCCAGTTCTTCCTTCGCATTTCGGTCTAAACCCGCGATGCTTTTGCCAAATTCAAAAGCCCACAAACCAATGGCTGCCGAGAACCCGAGAACCAGTGCTAATGCAATCCATCGAAAGGGCCAAGGCAAGCTGCCTCGTACGGACATACGGGGGGAACTGATGGTTAGACGTCGACGTAACAGACGAAAACGCATGAATCTATTTTCTAACAGTTAACTAAAAACAACAAAGCCGCAACAAGCAAACTTGTGCGGCTTTGTAACTTTGCTGAGAACAGCAAAAAGCGGATTAACGCTTGCTGAACTGTTTGCGACGACGCGCAGAACGCAAACCGACTTTCTTACGCTCGACTTCACGCGCATCACGCGTCACGAAGCCTGCTTTAGAGAGTTCTGGTTTCAAAGTCAAATCGTAGTCCATCAACGCACGGGTGATACCGTGGCGTGTTGCACCCGCTTGGCCGGACTCGCCGCCGCCATTCACGTTGACCATGATGTCAAACGTTTCAGCGTGGTTGGTCAACAACAAGGGTTGCTTGACGATCATGATCGAAGTAGCACGACCAAAGTAGTCGGCGATGTCTTTACCATTGACCTTGATTTGGCCTGAGCCTTTTTTCAGGAAAACACGGGCGACGCTGGATTTGCGACGGCCGGTTCCATTGTTCCAATCACCGATCATTGAGCTGCTCCTTTAGCGGAAATTTTTTGCGCATTTTTAGAAACGCCGGCAATGTCCAACACTTTGGGTTGCTGAGCGGTGTGAGGGTGCTCTGCCCCACCGTACACCTTGAGCTTCTTGATCATGGCGTAGCCCAATGGGCCTTTTGGCAACATACCTTTGACGGCTTTTTCCAAAGCGCGGCCAGGGTGTTTTGCTTGCATGTCT
>CBDUEA010000340.1:0-2822 GCA_965365965.1 uncultured Polaromonas sp.
CTTTAACAGCATGCGCCACGACCAACACCCCATCACCCAATACGAGCGCAACGTCAAATCCAAAGTCTAGTGCGAGCGTTCAACCATACAGCAGCTTTAAATCTAATCAAGGCGGCCTCTCAGCGAGCTCAGATTTAGGACTGAAACCCATCCCCTCAACCACCTTAGCAGCGAGAGACATTGTCAACCTCACCCCCCCGACGGATGTATGGGAGCGCATTCGCCGTGGCTATGGGATGCCAAATCTTGAAAGTGACATTGTCAAAGATCGTGAGCAGTGGTATTCCACCCGGCCCGATTACATTTTGCGAATGACGGAACGTTCCAGTAAATATTTGTTCCATATCGTCGAAGAGTTAGAGCGCCGCAATATGCCGACCGAACTGGCGCTATTGCCATTTATTGAGAGCGCCTTCAACCCACAAGCCATTTCCAGCGCCAAAGCAGCGGGCATGTGGCAGTTTATGCCTGCAACAGGCAAGCATTTTTCACTGAAACAAAATATTTTTCGCGATGATAGACGTGATGTTTTAGCCTCAACCCGTGCTGCTTTAGACTATTTACAAAAACTCTACGGCATGTTTGGCGATTGGCAATTGGCATTGGCCGCTTACAACTGGGGAGAAGGCAGTGTCTCGCGCGCCATTGCTAAAAACCGTGCAGCGGGACTAGGGCTGACCTACAGCGACCTGAACATGCCGAATGAAACGCGTTATTACGTGCCCAAATTGCAAGCCGTTAAAAATATCATTTCAGACCCGAACATGTTTAGCCAAGCGCTGCCAAACATTGGCAACCACCCCTATTTCGACTCGATCGGGATAACCCGAGACATCGATGTCCAGCTAGCTGCCAAACTAGCCGAAATTAAGGTTGAAGATTTCAAAGCGCTCAACCCTTCTGCCAGTCGCCCAGTCATTTTGGCCTCCGGCACGCCGCAAATTTTACTGCCTTGGGACAATGCAACCGTCTTCAAACGCAATCTAGCCAACTATTCGGGTGGTCAATTAGCAACGTGGACGGCATGGACAGCGCCTTCCACCATGAAAGTGTCTGACGTCGCCAATCGTGTGGGCATGAGCGAGAGTGAACTACGAAGCCTTAACAACATCCCACCTAAAATGCTGGTTTCTGCGGGCTCGACGCTTTTGATACCGCGCTCAGGCAAAACCCAAGAGGATGTGAAAGTTCAAGTTGCAGACAACGCATATGTTGCTTTATCTCCCGAAATTGTTTTAAAGCGTATGGTTGTTAAGGCTAAGAAGAAAGATACTGTCGCCGCATTGGCCAAACGCTATAACGTCACCGCGGCGAATATTGCGCAATGGAACAAAATCAGCGCCGGCGCTTCTTTAAGCAATAAACAAAACGTGGTTTTATTTGTCCCGATGACAGCCAAAAGCGCTGGAAAGGCGCACGGCAAAAGCAAAGTAAGAGCTGTCGCGCATACAAAATCAAGCAGCAGTCGCTCAGTGGGAAAAACTTCCGCACGCAAACGACGATAGTTATTAACTTCAAAAAAATAGTTCAGCCGAACCACACAACTGTATAGCCAAACATCAAATCAAGCAGCGTATAAAGTGTTTGCCCGCTTGGCATGCACATTGGTGAAGGTTTTAGACAATTCTATTTTGTCTTGACGTAGGGATGCCTCAAAGTTGACCATGGCTCGAAGCGTTGTCTTTGCATCTGCCATAGAAATCATGCCATCCAATGAAATGGATTCGCGCAACTTGTTGTAGCAGGCCAAATACAAACCCCTGTCTCCTAATAAATACGCCTCTGGTAAGAGGCTTATCAAGTCTCTGGGGCCCGCTACTTGTAGCCACTTGAGACCATGAACAATGGCATTGCTTAAGGCTTGTGCGGTTTCATGGTTCTTAAGTAAGAACTCTGGGGATGCATACAAACAAGCAGCAGGCATGAGACCACCATATAGCGCCTGCGTGCCCTTGAGGGTTCGCGCATCAGCGATAATTTTTATCTCACCTTTTTGCTCTAACTGCGTCATGATGGGCTCCAAATTGCAAATCGCATCAATTTGACCCGCACGTAGCGCTGCTACTGCGCCAGCGGCTGTACCGACACCAATAAAACTCACATCATTAGTGCGTAAACCTGCACGCTGTAACAGCAAACTCGCCATCATGTTTGACGCGGTACCTGGCGCTGAAATACCAATTTTTTTACCTTTAAGATCAGTCACTGTTTTGTAACTAGGCATCGTTTTGACCGATACCCCCATCGCCATTTGAGGTGTACGACCCATGGCGACAAACGACTGAACCAGCTGGTTTTTACTGTGCAGATTAATCACATGATCAAACGAGCCACAAACCACATCAACTGCACCACTCGCAAGCGCTTGTTGCGCTCTAAGTGCACTCTGGTACTCAATGATCTCTAACTCGATACCTTCACGCTGAAAATGGCCTAATTGCTCAGCTATGGTCAAAGGTAAGTAGTAAAACGAAGATTTTGCGCTGACCGCGAGAATGACTTTGCTTGTATCTGATTTAAGTTCTGGTTTGCCATCTGCATGTAGAGACGAACTCACCTCTACGCTCGCAGTGGGTGCCGCCCACGCTCCGGTGGTCGTCATCAAGGCGGCTGCAAAACTGAATTGACGGCGACTCAACAAGCTGTTGAACAAGCTGCTTGACATGACAACGATGATTCCTTTTGCTATTCTTACTTACTGCAGAAAGAATACGAAAGCCTCATCGTTTGTGCATCAGGTACATCCCCGAGCGGGTTTGTACTAGCGTAAATATTACCGTCGATCAACCAGCGCGTGCGCGATAGTACCTAAGTCCACATAC
>CBDUEA010000341.1:0-2815 GCA_965365965.1 uncultured Polaromonas sp.
CTCTTTCGGCTATATCATGCAAACCGGTTGGGCGCCCTTTTTGAACTTCATGAACAGCATGGCCTATGCACGCTTTGCCAGTTATGACTTGTCTGTCATCCCGCTGTTTATTTTGATGGGGCAATTTGCCACGCAAGGTGGCATCAGCAAAGCGCTGTTCGCCTTTACTGCTGGTGTGATGGGTCGCTTTCAGGGTGGTCTGGCCATGGCCGCGGTTTTGGCCAGTGCGGCATTTGGTGCAATTTGCGGCTCGTCTGTCGCGACCGCCGCAACGGTGACTGGTGTCGCTTTACCTGAAATGAAACGCCATGGCTACTCTGGACGTTTGGCGACTGGCACGCTGGCAACGGCAGGCACCTTGGGAATTTTGATTCCGCCTTCCGTGCCGTTGGTGATTTATGCCATTTTGACCGAGCAAAACATTGCCAAATTGTTCTTGGCTGCCACCATACCGGGCATCTTGGCCATGGTTGGCTACATGCTGGTGATTGCAGTTTACGTGCGCTTGGTACCAGGTCATGCACCCAAGGTTGAGAAAAACCCACCTCGCGTGACCTTAGAAACCGTTGTTGGACTCATCCCTATTGCGGTGGTATTCATTTTAGTTTTTGGCGGCATCTATGGGGGCTTTTTCTCTCCCACTGAAGGTGCAGCCGTGGGTGCAGCAACCGCATTTTTGGCCGCGTTGATCAAGCGTGAAATGACTTTAGAAAAGTTCAAAACCTGCTTTTACGCCACCGCTCAAAGCTCGGCCATGATCTTTTTGATCTTCGTCGGTGCGGACATCATGAACTCGGCTTTGGCTTTGACACAAATTCAAACCTTGGTGCTGGACATGATCAACGGCTGGCACGTCACGCCATTCACAGTCATGGTTGCCATCATCGCACTGCACATTGCGCTGGGTATGGTGACTGAAGAGCTGTCCATCATCTTGCTGACCATCCCGATTTTCTTCCCTGTCGTGATGGGCTTGGACTTTGGTATGCCCAAAGAGTCCGTTGCCCTTTGGTTCGGTATTTTGATCTTGATGGTGGTGTCCTTTGGCCTCTTGGTGCCGCCTATGGGTTTGAACGTGTACGTCGTCAACGGCATGGCCAAAGGCGTGCCGTTGAGCGAGACCTTTCACGGCGTCATACCTTTCTTGGTCAGCGACATCCTTCGAATCATTTTGATTTTGTTCTTCCCAGGCATTGCGCTGTGGCTGGTGAAGTTCATGACTTGATCTTTTCTTGGCGTATTTAGGGCAAACACCTAAGTGCGCCGCGTTAACTTTTCTTATATTCAACCGTTGTACTTGAGTTATTTTCACTATTTGGAGTTTGTCATATGAAACGCCGTTCCCTTTTGAAATCTTCTGCAGCTGTGGCTGCTTTGGGATTGCCCGCTTTGACTGTGAGTGCGCAAGCACCTGTCGTCTTGAAATTTCACACCTTCATGTCACCACTGTCCAACGTTTGGCTGAACATGCACAAAGCATGGATGACCAAGGTTGAGAAAGAATCTGGCGGCCGCATCAAATTTGAAGGCTACCCTGCCATGCAATTAGGCGGCACACCGGTGCAACTGTATGACCAAGCCAAGGATGGCGTGGTTGATGTGGTTTGGACTTTGCCCGGCAACACAGCAGGTCGCTTCCCACGTGTTGAAGTCTTTGAATTACCGTTCATGATGTCTAACGCTGAAGCCACCTCCAAAGCCTATTGGGAATATGTGCAAACCATGGCTGCAGACGAGTTCAAAGACGTACAAGTTATCGCCTTGCAAGTGCATGGCCCGGGCGTGATTCATACCGCCGACAAACCCGTGAAAGCCGTGGCGGACATGAAGGGCATGAAAATGCGTGCGCCCACACGTCAGGTAACCAAACTGGTGGCGGCATTGGGGGCTACACCTGTGGGCATGCCTTTGCCAAGTATTCCAGATGCTCTGTCAAAAGGCACCATCAGCGGCTGCGTGATTCCATGGGAAGTCGTGCCCTCCGTCAAAGTACACGAGTTGACCAAATACCACGCTGAGTTTGACCCGGCAGGCGGCAGCTTGTACACCACGACTTTTGTCATGGCCATGAACAAAGCCAAGTACAACTCCTTGCCACCTGACTTGAAAAAGGTCATCGACAACAACTCTGGCATGGCAACATCTGCTTGGTTGGGCAAAGTACAACAAGGCGGCGACGTGGCTGGACGCAAAGCAGCTGTCGACCATGGCAACACGATTTTTACGGTTAGCGCGGCCGAAGCACAAGAGTTCCGTCGCAAATCCCGCACGATTGAAGCCGAATGGGTGGAGGATATGAACAAACGCGGTTTTGATGGCCGCAAACTGCTGGACTCCGCGCGTGCTTTGATTGAGAAGCACACAAAAACTACCAAGGCTTGATAACCATATGAAGCTTTGCCCTTAAAGCAAAACTATAAACCATTCAAAAGGCTTCGAAAGAAGCCTTTTTGTCTTTCTGGATTAGAAAGACGGGTTATTCGAGGGTCCTTCAATTCCAATTACACTGTGCTGATGATTCATAGAACGCCCATCAAACATTGCAGAAACTGTGGCTCCGTGGTGGTTTACCGCTTGCCTGATGATGGGGATACCAAACTGCGCGCTATTTGTACAGTCTGCCATACCGTGCATTACGAGAACCCGCTCAATGTGGTCGGTACTCTGCCGTATTGGGGCAACCAGGTCTTGCTGTGCAAACGCAATATCGAACCTCGTTTGGGAAAGAGGACGCTGCCTGCAGGCTTCATGGAACTGGATGAGACAACCGCCGAAGGCGCAGCACGCGAAACCACCGAAGAACCCGGCGCTCAGT
>CBDUEA010000342.1:0-2813 GCA_965365965.1 uncultured Polaromonas sp.
TGCCATAAGGAATCTTCAGCAACGCCTGCCAAACCAGTTGCTGAAAGGCCGTGCCACTGCGCAAGTCCAGCGGCAGCTTAAACACCCGCAGTGTGCCGGCAAAATACGCTTGCAATTGCTCGTCTGCGGCTTGCAGCACCGGGTGCTGTTGAATGTCAGGGCACAGCGTCCAAGCGGTACGGTCAGGCATATGGCGCTGTGGCTCAAACCACATACCGGCCAAACCATGTTCAGTCGCCGCTAAGGAAATAGGCCCCAACGGGCTGTCGCTGAAGCCATAAACGGGAGGCGTGTCGAATGTCATGGTTGAAACCTTATGGTTATAGTGAATAACGAAATTTAGAGATTATTTATGGTTGTAGCCGGCGTATTTATTTAATAGTTCGCTATTAAATTTATAAAAATCAAGCTGAATTGGATTTACTGGGCGCTGACAGACTCGTCCAAGCGCGCATCACCGCGTAGCTGCGCCAAGGTCGCCAGACTTGAGACGCTGCTAGCGCTGCAGCAGCGGTTTTAGTGGGGCTCAGTGGTGGTGATTGATTTTGCAGTCCCATGGCTTTGTGCAGCGCCACGTCGCCCGCGACAAACGCGTCTGGCCAGCGCAGCGCCCGCATGGCGATGTATTGCGCCGTCCAGTCGCCCACGCCAGGCAAGGCACGCAGGGCGGCCATGGTTGCCAAAGCTGTTGCCGAATCGACGCTTGGGTGCAGCAAGAGTTGTTTGTCGACCACTTGCTGCGCTAAGGTTTGAATCGCCATTTGCCGCTGTTTGACAATGCCCAAACCGCCTAAATCTTCGCCTGTGGCTGCTGCCAAGCTTGCTGGCGTCGGAAACAGACGACTCAAAGCGGGATACGGCGTTTTTATAGCTGTGCCAAAACGATCCACCAGCCGCTGTGTCAAGGTGCGACCCGCGGCGACGGTGACCTGTTGACCCAAAATCGCTCGCACAGCCAGCTCAAAGCCGTTCAAGCAGCCCGGCACCCGCAAGCCTTCAACAGCGGACTTATCCGCAGCATCGCCTGAAAAACAGTCGCCTAACACCGCGTTGATCGCCATTGGGTCGGCATCTAAGTCCAGCAAACCGCGCACTTGCCTAATCACTTGCGGCAGCACATCGCGCAAGGAATCGCTGATGTGCAGCATCACAATGTTCTGCTCTGTCAAAAATTCGACGATGACCCAGCCAAGATACTGCTGACCGCCAGATTCAAGGCTGAAAGTCCATCCAGCCAACGATTTATTTAATTCTGTAGCTGCAAATTCAATAGCATTTATTTGTCGTTTTTGAAAAAATGCCAGCATCCACGCATGGTTATACGGTGGTCGGTAACTGAGTTTGACGGTGCAAAAACCGGTCGAAGATGGTGCAATTGGGCGCTGTGAGCGAACCACAGCAGTAGAAGTACTGTGCCGAAGCTGGGTAGGATTCAATCTGTAATGCGCTAAAAACGCGGCAGAAAAGCGCCGCACACTGCCAAAGCCACTGCACAGCGCGACTTGGGCGATGGGCATGTCGGTGTCCGTCAGCAACTGTTTGGCGGTCAGCAGGCGACGGGTTTGCAGGTATTGCAGGGGTGAGACGCCAAACTCCGCCTCAAACAAGCGCCGCACATGGCGGTCAGACACCCCCAAATGGGCAGCCAATTGGCTGATGGATGGCTTGACGTCGTCGTCTGCGCTGCGTTGGGTCTGCCAAGCCTGCGGGTCGTCCAGCCAGCGTGCCGCCTGCAGTGCCAAAGTGCGACTGGCGTCAGAGGTACTCCACGGCAAGTTGCGGGGCGCTAATTCAGGTCGGCAGCGCAGGCAAGGGCGGTAACCGGCGCTTTCGGCCAAAGCGGCATGGTCAAAAAAGCGGCAATTCTCAAACTTGGGCAGTTTTACCCGGCAGACGGGACGGCAATAAATGTGGGTCGAGCTGACGCCGACGAAGAAATGACCGTCAAACCGAGCGTCGTGCGCTTTTAAGGCTTGGTAGCAAACGAGGTCGTTATCTGGATAAGGATGAGGCTGGCTAGGCGCAGCGCAAATAGCATTCATAGGTGAATCATAGTGGGTTCATCGTTTGTGACCAGCCATTTTCGGACATCTGCACAGGGCTTCTACACAAGAAAAGCAGCACATTTGCAACCTACAATTGACGATTGCGCTGACTTCGGTTCAGACTCCAGCTACTTTCAGGAACAAAACATGCTTGTGACGGCCTCCATTTTTAAAGCTTACGACATTCGCGGCATCGTGCCCTCAACCATCAATGAAGAAGTCGCTGAGGCTTTGGGCAAAGCCTTTGGCAGCACGGCGCTGGCCGAAGGTGAAACGGCGGTGGCGGTGGGGCGCGATGGCCGGCTGAGCGGCCCTTCCTTGGCAGCAGCGTTGATTCGGGGCTTGCAAGCCTCGGGTATTGAGGTGATAGATGCCGGCATGGTCACCACGCCATTGTTGTATTTTGCGGCAAACACGCTGTGTAAAAGCGGTATCCAAGTCACCGGCAGCCACAATCCGAAAGATTACAACGGCTTCAAAATGGTACTGGCTGGGCGGGCGATTTACGGTGAAGAGATTCAAGCCCTGCGCCGCATGATGGAGGCTGAGAGTTGGACACTGAAAGCGGGTGGTACGGTTCGACAAGTCAATGTGTTGCCTGCGTACACCGCGCGCATCACATCGGACATTAAGCTGGCGCGCCCGATGAAAATCGTGATCGACTCTGGCAACGGCATTGCCGGCGCGTCGGCGCCCGATTTGTTTCGCGCCTTGGGCTGCGAGGTGATTGAGCTGTTCAGTGAGGTGGACGGCAACTTTCCCAACCAC
>CBDUEA010000343.1:0-2812 GCA_965365965.1 uncultured Polaromonas sp.
TAATAAAAACTATTCCTCATGGTCGATGCGACCTTGGGTGTTGCTGACGCAAGCGGGCATTCCGTTTGAAGAGGTCATGGTGCGGTTTGACTCTTTCAACGCAGACTCCAGTTTCAAGAAAACTCTAAGTTCCGTCAGCCCAACCGGCAAAGTGCCAGTTTTGGTGGATGGCGATTTAAACGTCTGGGACACCTTGGCCATTGCGGAATATGCGGCCGAGAAGTTCCCAGAAAAGCACCTGTGGCCGCAAGACCCTGCTGCCCGCGCCATCGCCCGCAGCGTCTGCGCCGAGATGCACGCAGGCTTCATGGGCTTGCGCAGCAACTGCCCGATGAACATTGAAGCCAGCCTGCCCGAAGTGGGCCGGTTGGCTTGGCGCGACAAAACCGCTGTTCAAACCGATGTAGCACGTTTGGTGCAGTTGTGGGGCGGTTTGCTAGACACTTACCAAGGGCCGATGCTGTTTGGTGCGTTCTCAGTAGCAGACGCGTATTTCGCACCCGTCTGCATGCGGCTCAACACCTACGCCTTGCCACTGCCGCCCAACATCGCCGCCTACGTAGCGCGGGTGACGGCCTTACCTAGCGTACAAGCTTGGATTCAAGGCGCGCTGGCAGAAAAAGACTTTTTAGACTTTGAAGAGCCGTATCGGACGCAACGCTGAGCTTGCGTTTTTGAGCTAGACGCATACTCTGCGTACACTTACCCCCATGAAAATTTACATGGT
Source organism: uncultured Polaromonas sp. (assembly GCA_965365965.1). Classification (GTDB taxonomy): domain Bacteria; phylum Pseudomonadota; class Gammaproteobacteria; order Burkholderiales; family Burkholderiaceae_C; genus Aalborgiella. The sequence goes on from CBDUEA010000343.1 coordinate 728, forward strand.
GGTTGAGGCGATGGGTGAGATACGCCAAGTTGTTTATGAAGTATTTTTTAGTTTTAAGTTATGGAGTTACTTTTGGTAACTTGTATTCTTCAAATATAGAATATTCATAGTGATAATGAATAGTCATTATTTATAGATATCATTTTTTTATATTTTGGAATTTTTATGTTGCAAAAAACACGTTTATTGTTCTTGGTGTGTAGCACAGCCATTTTGGCTGCATGCGGTGGAAATTCCGAAGACACTAATAATTTAGCTGGTAATTACAACTATTCACAGTTCAAATTGACTGCAAATACATGCAATTCTGATGTGGCTCAAACCATAGATCGTGGTAGCGAATCTGTAACTCAAGACGGAGAAAAAATATCGCTCAACAGTTTTGGAACAGAATTCCGTGGGACGGTGGATGGTGACAATATGGGCTTTACAGTTTCCTATACCGAAATGAAAAATGACACATCTGTCATGAGTAAATACGAATTCAGAAGAATTGTTATCGGTAAAGATTACGAAGTCAAATTCACCACCACGACTGGCGCGTGTGCCGTTCAATACTCAGGAACAGCTGTAAGAAGTTGATCTCCTAACCCGCTAAACTACCCCCATGCAAATTTACATGGTGGGTGGGGCGGTGCGGGATGCTTTGCTGGGCTTGCCGGTGCAAGACCACGATTGGGTGGTTGTGGGTGCCACGCCGGAGCAGCTGCTGCAGGCGGGGTTTCTGCCAGTGGGCAAGGATTTCCCCGTTTTTTTGCACCCTGTCACCAAAGAAGAAGTTGCCTTAGCCCGTACCGAGCGCAGCACCGCGCCCGGCTACAGCGGTTTTGCCTTTCATACAGCGCCGGATGTGACGCTGGAAGATGATTTGTCACGGCGCGATCTCACTATTAATTCAATAGCTGTAGAGGTCATTGATACGCCGGCTACTGACAAATATAGCCACAATTTCAAGTGGAAAATAGAACTCCCACTGACCGCCAGTCAATTGATTGACCCGCACCACGGCCAGCAGGACTTGGCTGACAAGGTATTGCGCCATGTCTCCAACGCTTTTGCGGAAGACCCCGTGCGGATTTTGCGCTTGGCGCGTTTTGCGGCGCGGTTTGCAGACTTCAGCGTGGCGCCTGAGACGATGGCGCTGATGCGCCAGATGGTCAGCAGCGGTGAGGTCGATGCCTTGGTCTCCGAGCGGGTATGGCAAGAGCTGGCCAAGGGGCTGATGGAAGCCAAGCCCTCGCGCATGTTTGAAGTGCTGCGCGAATGCGGGGCTTTGGCGCGCTTGCTGCCCGAGTTAGACAAGCTCTGGGGCGTGCCGCAGCGGGCTGAATACCACCCTGAAATCGACACCGGCGTGCATGTGATGATGGTTCTGGACATGAGTGCCCAGTTGAACGCCCCGCTGCCCGTGCGCTTTGCCTGCCTGTGCCATGATTTGGGCAAAGGCACCACGTCAGCGGATATTCTGCCAAAACACATTGGCCATGAAGAACGCAGCGCCAGGCTGTTGCAAGACGTGAGTGTGCGGCTACGGGTGCCGACCGACTGCCGCCAACTGGCCGACGTGGTGGCACGTGAACATGGCAACATCCACCGCAGCCGCGAATTCAACGCCGCAGCCGTGGTGCGCTTGTTGCAACGCTGCGATGCTTTTCGCAAGCCGCAACGCTTTGCCGACGTGCTCTTGGCGTGTGAATGCGATGCCCGAGGACGGCTGGGCTTTCAAGACGCCGCCTATCCGCAGCGCCCCCGTTTGCTGCAAGCGTTGCAGGCAGCGCAATCCGTTGTTACACATTTAATAGCTGAAAAAGCAATGAATACGCCGGCTACAGCCAAAAATGAGCTTAAAAATGACAAAATAAGCCTCAATCTACCGCCAAAACCGCTCCAAGGCAAAGACATTGGCGATTTGATTCACGCCGCCAGGGTCGCCGCTGTGGCGGCGTTGCCAGCGTTTATGTTGACGGCATAAAAAAAGCGCTCCTTAGAGCGCTTTTTTTGGCTAGCTAGTTTTGTATGCTAGCTTTGAATTACAACTTAAAAGGCACCACAGTTTGCTGTTGGTCGCCCAAACCTTCGATGCCG
>CBDUEA010000344.1:0-2789 GCA_965365965.1 uncultured Polaromonas sp.
GTAAAAAACAAGTTACCCAACGCGCCACTGTTGGCAAGAGTGGACGGTCAATTCTGGAATAAAGATTCATGGAAGGGGCCGGTGAAGGATGCCGCTGTAATGGCAAAGTTACCATCTACTACAACGGCATATGCCTTACGCCATTCGACCATAACCGACCTGATTGCCCTTCACCATCTAGATACTATGACGGTGGCGCTGCTATCTGGTACTAGTTTGACAATGATCGAAAAACATTACGGTCATCTATTGAATAACCACGCTGCAAATGCACTCGCACTGTTAGCTCTTTGAGCAATTCATTCTGGAATTCTGGCAAGGATTACTTTCCACGCTACTCGGGTGACATGACACAGCGAGCAGTTAAAACTCAAAGCTTCAGCATGACCGCTTCCCGCTTGGCTCTCGTCAACGCCACATAGATCAGCTTGCGCTGGTTTTCGGTTTCGAGCGGATCGCCAAGGTACGCCTCCGGTGCCACGACGACGACATGGTCAAACTCCAGACCTTTGGCGCGGTGCATCGTTGCAAACTGCACCGTGCCGTGGTCTTGCACTGCTTTATGGCTGGCGTCGATCACTTGCGTGGTGAGTCCTGCAGCAGAACACAGCTTAGAAATGGTGTTCCTGACTGCCTCGCTGTAAGCGATGACGCAAATCGTAGGCATAGGTTCCTCCGGACAAACATCCAGCCATTTCTGCACCGTTGTAATCGCCTGTTTGGCAGCCCCCTCTACGCCATCGACCGACAGCATTTGCGGCACCGGTCCATGAGAAAGTGATTTGTAGCGCCGGGTTTCATCATGGCCATCATCCAAGTCATCAATCTCGCACCCTTCCAGGAGAGCCACCGCCTGACGGCGAATCTCATCGGTGGTGCGGTAGTTGAGGTACAACTTGCGTGACCTGCCCCGTATGTCGATGCCACACTTGCTCATGGCCGCGCGGTGTCGGCTGTAGATCCGCTGATGTCCATCTCCCACAAAGAACAGGCCATTGCTGTCAACAGGAATCACCGCTCTGAGCAATTTCAACGCTTGGGATCCAAAGTCCTGAGTCTCGTCCACGATGATGGCACTGTACGGCGTCGTAAAACCTCCATCCTCTTTCTCTTTGTCAAGAAGCTCGCAAATTTCACGGTACGCATCGTCCACCGTCTTGAGCTTGCGTGAAGCCAACTGCCCCCGGTACTCCTCAAACACCGGCCATACGGCATCCCGTTTGGCCCGACTCAACACAACACCCCGACCTGTGCGGCGCACGGCGCGGTACGCATCACGTGTCGTGACGCCCTGTGCCAGGATCACCTGTTCCAACTCTTGCTCGTAAAAAGCTTCGGGCAAATTGAGAGATGAATCCTTGACAGCCATGGCTACTTGCCAGGCTTGGGCTGCGCCATCATTCTTGCGGTCATACACAATTCGATGCTCCAGCCGGCGCGACCGCATGAATGCATGCACCCAGGCATCCAGGTTGCGCACCTCAATCTTGGTCATGATGGCCGGCGAACACAAGGTCTTGAGGTTTTCCTCGATGTCGGCCGCCAAGTTCTTGGTAAAGGTCGTGAACAACACCTTCTTGCCCGCTGGCGTAGCGTTTTCAGCCAACCACTTGGCTCGGTGCATGGCCAGCACCGTTTTGCCGGTGCCTGCGCCACCGAGTACGCGCACGGGACCGCTGCGCACGCCAGATGCCAGCTTATGCTGGGTGGGATGCAAAAAGATGCGCCACTGCGCCAAAGGCGCATTCATGATCGCCAGCATCGCTGCATCGTCATCCACCACTACGAAGCGAGACTGCGACTCCGGTGTACTGAGCGCACTGGCAAAGTCACTGGTATTGATTTTTCGATCAACACGGGTTTCGCGGCCGTTCAGAATTTGATCGACGGTGTCCCCTGCCGCCAACAAGAATAAACCTTCGTAGGCCTCTACTGGCAGGAACGCCTGCAAAGTGTCAAGCTCGGCTTCTGACTGCAATTCACGTACACGCGATAGCCAGTCCTCTGGCACACCAAGACTCATCAATGCATGGTCGGACAGCGCACCGAACAAGGGGACGAGCACACCGGCAGATGGTGCAAAAACCTCAGGAGCCACCGGTTGCTCTGGAATTTTTACATTTGCTTCAGCAAAAACCGGCAGGGCCATCTCTTGAACCAGCACCACCTGCATCGCACCCGTGACCGGGTTGATGGACAGCTTGCGGCGCTCGGCCCAGCGGTAGGCGGCATCGTGGTGGTCCACATAGAGCAGCACGTACACGTCGCCGCTGTCGGGCTTGAAGACAATACCGCGCCAGTCCTGGTCGATGCGGATGGACTTCAGGTTCGGGTCGCGCGCCGCGTGAATCTTCTCGTAATTGATGCCGGGGCTTTTAGGGTCTGTTTGAAACAAGATGGCCCACTTCATCACCTTGATATGCACGTTGCCAGGCAGCTTTGCCAGTTGCAGCAAGAAGTCTTGTGACAGCGCTACCTTGGGTTTGACGCTCATTGCAAAGTTTCCTCAAGTATTGTTATTTGATGCAGGATTTGAACCACTGCGGCAGCCCAATCAGAAGAGTCGGCCAATTTTTCGCCCGCAGCATCCAAAAGCAGCACACGCCACCCCACGTCCTGCCAGATACTTTCCATGTCCGCCTGATCGCTTCTGAGCACCACCAGTAGGCCACCTGGCCAAGCCAGCTCCGCCTCCGCCACAACATGGCCACGCTGATTAGCCAGTTCATGACCGACCGTCGGCGCTACCAAGCCGTGCTGTGCCAGAACCTTCATGCCTGGTTGAAGAT
>CBDUEA010000345.1:0-2761 GCA_965365965.1 uncultured Polaromonas sp.
CCAACGCCCTCTATCTCACCCGTCACAACGACATCGGATGGTTTGCCATAAGGTGTATCGATACGGAGCTCGGTCGCATGTTGCAGGGCATCCATGTTGTACAAACCGCTGCCACCCATTACGCCAACCAATGTTTTTTGCATGATCCATGTATCCCTTAAAACCTAAAAAATGCCGTTTAAATACGCTTCTTACACCAGACACTGTAATATAAGTTCTACTCTGGCGACCAAGTAAATAACCGTGAATAGAATTTAAGAAACATAGGAATAACCATGCACGCCACCTTGCCGCTGCTTCAAGTCAGTAACTTTCCAGCGCTGTCGCGCAAACGTTTAAGCACCCTTCAAGTCAACCTTGGATATTTGTGCAACCAGTCGTGCGTGCATTGCCATGTGGACGCCGGGCCGCACCGCACCGAGATGATGAGCGAAGGTTTGTTGGATTTGATCAGCCAAGTGCTGCGCAGCCGTCAAATTGAAACTTTGGATTTAACCGGCGGTGCACCCGAGCTGCACACCGGCTTTAAACGTCTCGTGACCGAGGCTCGGGCGCAAGGCGTGCGGGTGATCGACCGCTGCAACTTGACTATTTTGTTTGAACCTGGGCAAGAAGGTTTGGCAGATTTTTTAGCTGCACAACAGGTAGAAGTGGTCGCCTCTATGCCCTGCTATTCTCTAGAAAACGTCGACAAACAACGCGGCAAAGGGGTGTTTGACTTAAGTATCACGGCGTTGCAAAAGCTCAATGCATTGGGTTATGGCAAACCTGAAACAGGCTTGATTCTAAATTTGGTTTACAACCCGCAAGGCCCTAGCCTGCCGCCCTCGCAAAGTAGCTTACAGGCAGACTATAAGCGCGAGCTCTTTTCGCACTTCGGCATTGTGTTCAACGAATTGTTTGCGCTCACGAACATGCCCATCAAGCGTTTTGGCTCGATGCTGATTTCCAAAAAAGCCTTTTCGCCTTATATGCAGCTACTGCGCGATAATTTCCAACATGACAACTTAGAGCACGTCATGTGCCGCAGCACCGTCAGTGTCGATTGGCAGGGCTACTTGTACGACTGTGACTTTAACCAACAGCTTGAGCTGGCCATTCCCACAGAAATAAACGCGGAGGCAACCGCTATCAACCGCCCCCACCTGAAAGATTTGCTGCGCCAAGACCTTGCGGGACAATCGATTCGTGTGGCTGACCATTGCTACGGTTGCACAGCAGGTCAAGGCAGCAGCTGCGCTGGCGCGCTTCCAGCTTGATACAGTCGCTTTTATTCCGAGCGAGCCGAATACGAAGCCAACATGCGCATCGCTACTGTCGTACCCGTTTTCAACGAAGCACTTGTGCTGCCCCGTTTGCTAAGCCAACTGTCTGCTTTGCAACAGGCTGCGGTACCTGCGATTGATATTATTTTTGCAGATGGTGGCAGTGTCGACAGCAGTGTCGCCTTGATTCAGAACGCTGGCTTTCGGGCGATCATCGCACCGAAAGGGCGCGCATGGCAGATGAACGCAGGCGCCATGCAGACCGAAAGCGATATTTTGCTTTTTCTACATGCAGACACGCAGTTGCCAACCCATGCTATGCAAGCCATCGCCGACAACTTGAAGAATCGTATTTGCTGGGGACGGTTTGATGTACGCATTGCAGGCAAGCTATGGATGTTGAGCGTTGTAGCGCGCATGATGAACTTGCGTTCGCGTCTGAGCGGCATTGCAACAGGTGATCAAGCCATCTTCATGACGCGCGCTGCTTATCAAACCATAGGTGGCTTCCCTGAACAGGAATTGATGGAGGATATAGAAGCATCGCGTCGTTTACGGCAGCTCTCACGACCGGCTTGCATCGCCTCACCCGTTATCACCAGCGGCAGGCGCTGGGAAACGCGCGGCGTGTGGGCAACGATTTTTTTAATGTGGCGATTGCGCTGGGCATACTGGCGTGGGCAAAGTGCGCAAGAATTAGCGAAGTTGTACACATGATTCCGCTGAATACTGTTCACAAACTTAGTAATGTTCGTATTGTGATCATTGCCAAAGCCCCGATCGCTGGTTTTGCCAAAACACGCCTGATTCCCAGCTTGGGGGTTGATGGCGCTGCGCAATTGGCCAAGCGCATGCTGTTGCACACCGTACAGACCGCCTTGGCATCAAACCTAGGACCGGTTGAAATCTGCGCAACGCCTGACCCAAGCAACCCAGCTTGGCAAAGTTTGTGTTTACCTACTGAACTGATTTGGAGCGCACAAGGAGACGGTGATCTTGGCCAGCGAATGGCGCGCGCGGCTAAGCGAACGATTAACAAAGGAGAAGCCGTCCTACTCATCGGAACTGACTGCCCAGCAATTGACATTTCAACGTTACGCAGCGCGGCAGACGCTTTGCAACATCACAACGCCGCCTTAGTTCCGACGTTTGACGGAGGCTATGCTTTATTAGCTTTGAAGCGGTATGATGCCGCGTTGTTTGAGCATATGACTTGGAGCACCAGCACGGTCGCCCAAGAAACACTTAAAAGAATCCTGCAACTTGGTTGGCAAGCGAATATGCTGCCCACTTTGCATGACATTGACGAGGCCGGAGACTTAGTCCACCTACCTGTTGCTTTAATTTGACGTTTTGGTCGATTGTTTGCTAAAACTCGAGTTTACGGTTACAAACTGGCTAGCTTTGCTTAACTTTGAGTTACGCTGAGTTTAGATTTGTGTAAATTTTTACATCATTCTTTGAACGAATCACCACTCTTTTTAAATCAGGAGACT
>CBDUEA010000346.1:0-2758 GCA_965365965.1 uncultured Polaromonas sp.
GGGCAAGTAGGTGTCAACCGCATCGTGCGTCTCGAGGGGAGGATAGAAGACTTGGGACACATCGGGCAAGCCGAGATGAAAATGGGTGATGTGTTTGAGATTCACACACCAGGTGGCGGTGGTTTTGGCTCGCCAATTTAAGACGAGCAAAGACCACCACTTCGAGGCAAATTAATGCGAGCGAATCATCGTTCCAAAAGCTTGCTCGGTCAAAATTTCCAAGAGCATGGCGTGGGGCACGCGGCCATCGATGATATGAACTGCGTTGACGCCGCTTTTGGCGGCATCTAAAGCGCCGGCAATTTTAGGGATCATGCCGCCACTAATGGTACCGTCGGCAATCAAAGCGTCAATTTCGCGGGTAGTGAGCTCAGGCAAGAGCTGCATGCTTTTGTCCAACACACCCGGAATGTTCGTCAACATCAGCAGTTTCTCTGCCTGCAACACGGTCGCTAGTTTGCTGGCGACCACATCGGCGTTGATGTTGTAGCTCTCGTTTTGCAGCCCAAAACCAATCGGACTAACCACAGGGATAAACGCATCGTCTTGCAAGGCTTTAACCACACTGGGGTCAATGGAGACGATGTCACCCACTTGACCGACATCGTGTTCTTTGCTCGGGTCAGCCAAATCAAGCAGCTTGAGCTTTTGAGCACGAATCAAACCACCATCACGTCCTGTCAAACCCACGGCTTTTCCGCCGGCTTGGTTGATCAAGCCCACAATGTCTTGTTGCACTTCGCCCGCCAATACCCATTCCACCACTTCCATAGTTTCGGCATCGGTGACACGCATACCTTGTACAAACTCACCTTTTTTGCCCAGGCGTTTGAGAGCCGCCTCAATTTGTGGCCCACCACCATGCACCACCACGGGGTTGATGCCGACCAGTTTCAGTAAAACCACATCTTCAGCAAAGGCTTGCTGCAGCAGCGGGTCGGTCATGGCATTGCCGCCATATTTGATAACCATGGTTTTGCCATGGTATTTGCGAATATATGGCAAAGCTTGTGCCAATATATCTGCCTTATCGCGAGGTTTTAATGCCTCGTTCATTGGCTCGGACGTTTCATTCATCTGTAAATTATTCCCAACAATATGTTCAAGCAATATTCTTGCTGAACAATTAAACAGCGAAATCAGTTTTGTTACGGCCTTGCGCAATCAAAGCAGACAGCCATTTAGGCTGCAGCCCACGGCCACTCCAACTCTCCCCGTTAGGACCTTTGAATTTGGCGGCAACAGGCTTGCCAGCGACTTTAGATTTACGTGTTTTATCGGTTCCAGATTTTGCTGCTTTGGCCGTCTTGGCGCCTTTAGCGCCCTTACTTCTTTTATCAGTCAAATCTTTGACAGTGATACCAAAAGCCTGCATCTTGGCTTTAATATCCGCAACGGTGCTGTTAAATTCTTTGGCCTTCAGTTCGGCAGCTTGCTTTTGCAGCTTTTCAATCTGGCTTTGTAGCTCAATCAGGTTGTTCATAAGATCTACTTTCGGTAAGAGTTAATGATTTATCAATCAAGCGCAGTATGGGATACTAATGCCGAGTTATTCGAACTATGGATATTAAAAATATGGGCACTAACTTTACGCTGGGTGGAATTCTATTCCATATTTAATATACGTGCTATCTTTTAAATAGTAAGTAAATGCTGAAAAAATATACTAGCGTCGTAACCAGCGTGGTACTTTAAAGCGCACCAGCATCAAATAGGCTGCCACATAAGTAGAAATAAATAAACCACAAAAAGCCATTAACACCCACGTGTTATCCCAAAATAATACGGCGGGTGCCAATGTGAGCAAGGTAAAGCTCCACAGCCAAGGAGACGTGCGGTTATTGCGCATCAGCATACGGCGCGAGGCATCATCATGAAACACGCCTCGTACCAATCGCCGGTATATTAATTGATGAAAATGCAAAGCGTCGGCCACGCCTGGAGAAACACCTCGCGCTAATTTTCTATAAATAGAAAATAAAGTCTCCCATACTGGATAAATCAGTAAAAGCATTGGAAACCAGGGCGATACCGTGGGGTGACGTTGCACCAAAACAAGACAAGCAACGGCAATCACCACGCCCCATAGATAGGCGCCGCCGTCACCTGCAAATATCAACCCGCGCGGGTAGTTCCATACTAAAAACCCCGCCGTAGCGCCCGCCAAACAAACCACCATCGCGGCGAGTTGGCGGTCACCTAATTGCAAGGCAACATGGGCAATGGCCAAACAAATCATGGCGGCAACCGTACCGGCCAAACCGTTATAACCATCGATGATATTAAAAGCATGCGGTAAACCACAAATGGCAACGATCGCAAGCGTAATTCCAATCCACGGCATGGTTTGTAGCCAACCATCCAACATCGGAATACCCAAACGGTTCAAACTGATGCCTAATAACCAGCAAGCCAGCGCTGCGGATACGGCGGTCAATGCCAAGCGATATAGTACCGACAAAAGTTGCGTCACATCTTCATAAGCGCCGCCCAAAACCGCCGGCAGCGTCAAGACCAACCAAGGCCACACCAGTGTCCAGTTGCCTTGCACATTCAAATTAAGCCCCAAATGACCAGACCACGCGACCAATAACCAGCCAGCAAACAACCCAATCATGATCGCCATGCCACCTAAGCGCGGTATGGCTCCGGTATGAAACCGTTGTGGTTTGTCAATCTCGTAATGCTTCGCGTGCTCATTGGCCCAACGAATAAAAAAAAGCGAAGCAATCAAAGCAACCGCTGCGCAAAGTAAAGT
>CBDUEA010000347.1:0-2743 GCA_965365965.1 uncultured Polaromonas sp.
TCTTGGACTTCAAAACTCGCAGACCCCGAGCTGATCCCGCCCTCGTCGCCGCCCTGACCGCCGCTCTCGGCATAAAACGGCGTGGCATCAAGCACGATAACTCCATTTTGACCTTCATTGATGGCTGAAGCCGGCGCTCCATCTATATAGAGCGCTACAACTTTAGACGTAGCTTGGAGTTGCTCGTAACCGACAAAATCATTGATATCGCCGCTGTAGTCCAGCGCCTTGTCCATTTTGAACTTGCCTGCCGCGCGGGCCATGGTTTTTTGACGCAGCATGGCGGCATCAAAACCGGCTTCGTCCACGTCCACGCCACGGTCCCGGCAGACGTCTGCAGACAAATCGAGTGGGAAGCCATAGGTGTCATGCAGCTTGAAGGCGACTTCGCCCGGCAACACTTTGGCACCGTCTTTGAGGGCGTTGTCCAACAGGGTCATGCCGGTTTCCAGTGTCTCAAAGAAGCGCTCTTCTTCAACTTTCAGCACTTCGGTGATGCGGACTTGCTGTTTCGCCATGTTGGGATAGGCCTCGCCCATGACGCTGACCAAGTCTGCCACCAGCTTGTGGAAAAACGGGGTCTTTTTACCCAATAAATAGCCGTGACGAATAGCGCGGCGGATGATGCGGCGCTGCACGTAGCCACGTCCTTCGTTGCTGGGCAACACGCCATCGCTCACCAAAAACGCGGTGGCGCGGATGTGGTCGGCAATCACGCGCAGGCTTTTTTGATTCAAGTCGGTCACGCCCGTTTCACGCCCAGCAGCTTTGATGAGGGTGTCAAAAATGTCGATTTCGTAGTTGCTGTGCACGTGTTGCAAGATGGCAGCCAAGCGCTCCAGCCCCATGCCCGTGTCGACGCAAGGCGCTGGCAATTTGACCAAACTGCCGTCCGCCTGCATGTCAAACTGCATGAACACGTGGTTCCAGATCTCGATAAAACGGTCGCCGTCTTCCTCTGGGCTGCCTGGCGGGCCGCCGGGGATGTGGGCGCCGTGGTCGTAAAAAATCTCACTGCACGGGCCACACGGACCGGTGTCGGCCATCATCCAAAAGTTGTCTGAGGCGTATTTTTTGCCTTTGTTGTCGCCAATGCGGACGATGCGGTCTGCGGACAGACCAATCTCTTTGTGCCAAATGTCATAGGCTTCATCGTCGTCAATGTAGACAGTGACCAAGAGCTTTTCAGCGGGTAGTTTGTAGACTTGGGTCAACAATTCCCAGCCCCATTTGATCGAATCACGCTTGAAATAGTCGCCAAAACTCCAGTTGCCCATCATTTCAAAGAAGGTATGGTGGCGCGCGGTGTAGCCCACGTTTTCCAAGTCGTTGTGTTTGCCGCCGGCACGCAAACAAGCTTGCACACTGGCTGCACGCACGTAAGAGCGTTTGTCCAAGCCCAAAAACACATCTTTAAACTGCACCATGCCCGAGTTGGTGAACATCAAGGTCGGGTCATTTCCCGGCACCAAAGAGCTGGATGGCACGACCGTGTGCCCCTTGCTTTCATAAAAATCTAAGAACGACTTGCGAATGTCTGAGACTGAAAACTGAACGGGTGCGGCGGGTGAAGTCATGTAGGTGCTTAAAAATGGGGTTTCTGAAGGTTTCAGGTGCTGCAACATTATAAGTTTCTCACTATGATGTTATTCATGAACACCAAAACCACCCCTAAAAACTCCCCGTTGTCATTGTTAAACGACCCCAGCCTCCTAAAAACCGACGCGCTGATCAATGGTGAATGGGTAACTGGCAACACTAGATTTGACGTAGAAGACCCCGCCACAGGTGAAAAACTAGCTGCAGTCGCTAATTTAATTGACTCCGACGCTACCAAAGCCATAGCGTCAGCACAGGCTGCCCTGCCTGCTTGGCGCGGCAAAACGGGTAAAGAACGACATGCGATTTTATTAAAGTGGTTTCAACTCTTGATGGCCAACCAAGAAGACTTGGGCCGCATCATGACCGCCGAGCAAGGCAAACCCTTTGCTGAAGCCAAAGGCGAAGTGGCGTACGCCGCCAGTTTTGTGGAGTGGTTTGCCGAAGAAGCCAAGCGCGTCAATGGCGAGGTGTTACCGCAGTTTGACAACAACCGCCGCCTGTTGGTGATGAAGCAGCCCATTGGCGTGTGCGCCGCCATCACGCCGTGGAACTTCCCACTAGCGATGATTACGCGCAAAGTAGCACCGGCTTTGGCGGCTGGTTGCACCGTGGTCATCAAACCCGCAGAATTGACACCCTTAACGGCCTTGGCAGCGACTGAGTTAGCCATTCGGGCCGGCATGCCCGCTGGCGTGCTGAATATCTTGACGGCGGATAACGCCAACTCGATTGCGATTGGCAAAGTGTTTTGCGACAGCCCCATCGTCAGCCACATCAGCTTTACCGGCTCGACCGAGGTCGGCCGTATTTTGATGGCGCAAAGCGCACCCACCGTCAAAAAATTGGCGCTCGAGTTGGGGGGCAATGCGCCTTTCATCGTGTTTGAAGATGCCGATCTGGACTCTGCCGTGGAAGGCGCGATAGCCAGCAAGTACCGCAATGCGGGGCAAACCTGTGTCTGCGCCAACCGCCTTTACGTTCAAGCGGGTGTGTATGACGCTTTTGTAGAGAAGTTTGCGGCCAAAGTCAAAGCGCTCAAAATCGGCAACGGCTTCACCGACGGTGTGGTGCAAGGGCCGTTGAGTGAACCCGCTGCGCGTGAAAAGGTGGAGCGCCACGTGGCAGATGCCCTTGCCAAAGG
>CBDUEA010000348.1:0-2731 GCA_965365965.1 uncultured Polaromonas sp.
GCATGCGCGACGCAGAAGTCATTGGTGCTGCTGATGAGCGTGGCGTGGTGATGGTCTTCACTGGGGTTCGACACTTCCGTCATTAAAAGGCAATCGGTTGAATTTGCATATGAAAAAACGTATAAAGTTTATGTGAATTTTTGAATGACTGAACTTTTATTTTCAGTCAACATCAGCATGAATCACATCAGTACTTGCATACCGCGCTAAACCTACAAGTTCAATAAAAACTATGATTGCTGAAGCTACAACGCCGCGTTTGCAACTCACTGGGATTACCAAAAGATACCCCAATGTGGTTGCCAATAACAATGTGTCGTTAACGGTGCTGCCAGGTGAAATACATGCGCTGTTAGGTGAAAATGGCGCGGGTAAATCAACGCTGGTAAAAATTATTTACGGCTCTGTCAAGCCTGACGAAGGGACGGTCAGTTTTAACGGCAATATCGCGCACATACGCAATCCGCAAGAAGCGCGGGCCTTGGGCATTAGCATGGTGTTTCAGCATTTCAATTTGTTCGAAACTTTGAGCGTCGCTGAAAATGTTTGGCTCGGCTTAGACAAAAACCTTAATTTGACCGAAGTGACGCAGAGCATCACGGCCAAAGCCAGCGAGTATGGTTTGGATATTGACCCTGCGCGTCCCGTACACACCTTGAGCGTGGGTGAAATGCAGCGGGTTGAAATCATTCGAGCCTTGCTCACCAATCCCAAACTCTTGATTTTGGACGAACCCACCTCAGTGTTGACCCCACAAGCGGTGGAGAAGCTTTTTGTAGTTTTGAAAAAGTTGTCATCTGAGGGCTGCAGCATCCTCTACATCAGCCATAAATTGCATGAGATTCGTGAGTTGTGTACGGCCTGCACCGTGATGCGTGCAGGTCAAGTGACAGGTCATTGCAACCCGCAACAAGAGAGCAATGCTTCCTTGAGCCGCATGATGATTGGTGCAGAGCCACCCGCTTTAGAGCACCGCGCGATCCCTCTCGGAAACGTTGTGTTGAGCGTCAATAAACTGATGTTGCCGGCAGAAGACCAATTTGGGGTCAAACTGCAAGACATTTCTTTGACCGTGCGCGCTGGTGAGGTTTTGGGCATTGCTGGGGTGTCAGGTAATGGCCAGCGTGAACTGATGTATGCCTTATCAGGAGAAGACACCCGAGCTGATGGCGCCATGGTGACTTTGTTTGGTCAATCGGTTGGTAAATTGGGCCCGATAAAGCGCCGAGCATTGGGTGTTCAATTTGTACCTGAAGAGCGCTTAGGCCGTGGTGCAGTGCCCAACTTGAGCTTGGCACAAAATTTGATGCTGACGCGCAGCAATGCGATACTTTCTAGCGGTTGGATTCGTGTCAATGACTTGACGCAGTATGCAGCGCAAATCATTGCTAAATACAAGGTCAAAGCGAGCGGCCCACATGCAACAGCCAAGTCCTTGTCTGGCGGTAATTTGCAAAAATTCATCATGGGACGCGAGATTGATGCGAACCCGAAATTGTTGATCGTCTCGCAACCCACATGGGGGGTGGATGTCGGTGCAGCAGCACAAATTCGTGCGGCTATTTTGACGTTGCGCGATGCAGGTTGTGCCGTGCTAGTGGTTAGCGAAGAGCTGGATGAGCTCTTTGAAATATCTGACCGATTGCATGTTTTAGCCAATGGTCGCCTGTCACCCTCATTAGACCGAGCTCAAGCCACCGTGTCCTTGGTGGGTGAATGGATGAGCGGTTTGTGGCCTAAAGAACAAGCAACTTCTGAAATGCATGCTGTCGAGGCGGTTCTGTCATGAAAAACAAAACAGAAGCCCGCCCTCCAAAATCTTCTTTCTGGGGTGTTTGCCCACCCATCTTTGCGCTGCTTTTGGCGGGTGGGGTTTGGGTTTTTCTTTTCATGGCTTTAGGCAAAGACCCTGTGCGTGGTCTGCAAATGTTTTTTTGGGAGCCTATCCGCTCAGCTTACTCATGGGGTGAGTTGATGGTGAAAGCGACGCCGCTTTTGCTTATTGCTCTGGGTTTGGCCATTTGTTTTCGCTCGAATGTCTGGAACATCGGTGCTGAAGGCCAGTTTATTGTCGGTGCGCTGGCGGCTGGCGGCATGGCCTTGTTGGCGGACAAAGACAGCAGCCGATGGATCGTTGTCTTGATTTTGTTAGCTGGTGTTTTTGGTGGCATGGCTTGGGCGAGTTTGACAGCGTTACTGCGCGACAAATTCAATGCCAATGAAATTTTGGTCAGCTTGATGCTGGTCTATGTCGCTGACTTGTTTTTAGGCTTCATGGTTTACGGTCCGCTGAAAGACCCGAACGGTTTCAACTTTCCACAAAGCAAAACTTTTGAAGCAGTGACGCAAATTCCGCGCCTAATGCTAGGCTCCCGCATGTCGATTGGCTTGTTGATTGCGCTGGCGCTGGCGGCTGGTTTGTGGGTATTTTTGTTCCGTACCCGTGCAGGTTTTGCACAGCAAGTTGGTGGTTTGGCGCCAGCCGCTGCACGCTACGCGGGCTTTTCTAGCCGCAAAGCCCTGTGGTTGGCCATGTTGTGCTCAGGCGGTGCGGCAGGACTGGCTGGCGCACTAGAGGTCGCTGGTCCGATTGGACAACTCACCATCTATGTGCCTGCCGGTTACGGCTTTGCTGCCATCATTGTTGCCTTTGTGGGGCGCTTGCATCCCGTAGGGATGATTTTCTCTGCCTTGCTGATGAGCATGTTTTACATTGGCGGCGAATTGGCGC
>CBDUEA010000349.1:0-2731 GCA_965365965.1 uncultured Polaromonas sp.
ACGATTTTCTGCTCGTCCAAGCATAACTGTGCTGTCGTCAATGCATTGATAAAACGCTACGGTCACCCAAGCGAAGTCATTGTGGAGTTGGCACGCGATCTCAAGCAAAGTCAGGAGCAGCGCAAGGAAGAACAGGAACGCCAAGCCAAGAACCAACGCCGCAATGAGCGGATTCGCGCCGATGTCGCGCATGTTCTACAAATCAGTACAGAGCGCGTCAAGGCTGCCGACATTCAGAAGGTCATTCTTTGGGAAGAGCTGAGCTTTGATCCGGTTTATCGCCAGTGCCCTTACAGCGGCGTGCAAATCAGTATGGAAATGCTACTTTCAGACCAAGTCGAAATCGAGCACATCCTGCCGTTCTCGGAGACGCTGGATGACAGCCTGAACAACAAGACCGTGGCCATGCGTCAGGCCAACCGCATCAAAGGCAACCGCACGCCGTGGCAAGCTTTTGGAGCCGTGCGCACCGCCGGATTCGACTACCAAGGCATCTTGCAACGCGCCGAACAAATGCCCAAGCACAAACGCTACCGTTTTGCCGAAGATGGCTACCAACGCTGGCTCAAGGACGACGCCGGATTTCTTGCCCGCGCACTCAACGACACCCGCCACCTGAGCAAAGTGGCCCGCGAATACATGAGCCTCATTTGCCCGCAAAACACCCGCTCGATACCTGGCCGCATGACAGCCATGTTGCGCGGAAAATTTGGACTCAATGATGTGCTTGGATTGAATGGTGAAAAGAATCGAAACGACCATCGCCACCACGCCATCGATGCCTGCGTGATTGCCGTTACAGACCAGGGCTTGATGCAACGTTTTGCGCAAGCCAGTGCCAGCACCCGTGAACGTCATCTCAATCGCCTGGTGGACGACATGCCTCTACCTTGGCCAGACTATCGTGCGCACGTACAACGTGCGGTGGGACACATCTGGGTCAGCCACAAGCCAGACCATAGCCACGAGGGGGCCATGCACAACGACACCGCCTACGCCCTGCTGGGTAACGGGCGAGTCAGTGTGCACAAGACCATTGATGGCGTACGCCAGCGTGTGGAGGACAACCTCAAGGTTATTGAATTTGCAAACGCCAAAGCCACCAATCGTCATGGCCTACTGCCCAACGGCCAGCCCCGTCCTTACAAAGGCTATAAGGGAGACAGCAACTATTGCATCGAAATTGTTCGCAACGACAAAGGCAAATGGGAAGGGGAAGTTATTTCTACCTTTGAAGCCTATCAGTTAGTTCGTCAACACGACACAGCACGGCTACGCCACCCCGGCTTGAGCATAAATGGCAAGCCCCTTGTGATGCGTTTGATGATTGATGATGTAGTGAAACTTGAACACGACGGACGCCCCCGGCTAGTACGCATCGCCTATGCAAACTCAGCGGGAACTCTGGCCTTCGCAGACCTTCACGAAGCAAATGTAGATAAGCGAACTCGTACCAAAGAGCTTTCTTACATATTCAAAACTGCAAGTTCAATACAAAAATCCAGGGGCCGCCAAGTCACCGTATCTCCTATTGGTGAACTTAGAGACCCCGGCTTCAAGGAGTAAACAGAATGATCGGCCGCATCGTTGAAGTGGCCGATGATCGGCGTCACCTTTTCATCCACCGAGGCTTTATGGTGGTGCAAAACAGTGAAGGGGAACGCAAGGAACTGGTCCAGGTTCCGCTGGACGACATTTCCGCCGTCATAGCCAATGCACATGGCCTGAGCTACACCAACAACCTGCTGGTGGCCCTTGCCGAACGTGGCGCTCCATTTGTGCTGTGCGCAGCCAACCACAATGCCGTGGGCATGCTGCTGCCAATTGAGGGCAACTTCGAGCAAGCCAAGCGCATTGAAGCCCAAATCGCGGCCAGCCTGCCGACCCACAAACGTTTGTGGGCCGCAGTGGTGCGATCCAAGCTGGAGCAGCAAGCCGCAGCATTGGAAGCAACGGGTGCCCCGCCTGCCCCGTTGGCTGCTCTGGCTACTAAAGTCAAAAGCGGCGACCCTGAAAACTTGGAAGCCCAAGGAGCGCAACGCTATTGGAGACTGCTGTTTGGTGACAAGTTCAGGCGCGACCAGAATGCGGGCGGCCTGAATGCCATGCTCAACTACGGCTACACCGTTTTACGGGCAACGACCGCACGCGCCATCATTGCGGCTGGGTTGCATCCCAGCATCGGCTTGCACCACAGCCATGACAACAACGCCATGCGGTTGGTGGACGACATCATGGAGCCTTTCCGCCCCGTTATTGACCTGAAAGTGTGGCAACTCCAGCGCAATAGTGAAGAGCACGTGACACCGGATACCAAACGGGCGCTGGTGCGCACGCTTTATGACGACATGCAAACCGGAGCGGGCGCTACCCCCGTGATGGTGTGCGTGCAAAAACTCGCGACCTCGCTGGCCCAAGTCTATTTGCGCGAGCGCGACAAGCTCGATCTTCCCTTGCCCGGCTTGCCACTTGCACTGGCTTCTGGTTTGCAAGATGAGTAGCCACAAACACAAAGCAAAGCCATGCTATCCGGGTACAGGCTCATGTGGATGACAGTGATGTTTGACTTACCCGTGGTGGAAAAAGCTGAACGCAAAGCAGCCGCTGATTTTCGGAATGCTCTGCTCGACATGGGCTTTGAAATGAGCCAGTTCAGCGTCTATATGCGGTTTTGCACCAGCCCAGCGCAAGTGGCCACTTGCGACCAATTATGGCGCTTGGCGCTGCGCGT
>CBDUEA010000350.1:0-2722 GCA_965365965.1 uncultured Polaromonas sp.
GTTTAGACCGTGGCTTACGCGCCATTGTCGGTTTGGTACTTTTGTATCTGGCTTATGCCGGTAATTTGGGTGGCTATGCTTGGGCAGGTTATCTGGTGGGTGCTTTGATGCTAGGCACTGCCGCCATGGGCTGGTGCCCGCCTTACGCCCTGTTTGGCTGGAACACCTGTGCCATGAAGTCCAAAAGATGAGCGCCCTATCGTTCGTGCAAACGGGTACAGCCTTGGTGCTGTGCACGTGGCTAACAACCAGCGTGGCTTGGGCGCAAGCCACAGAAAAGTTGCCAGCCATTTTCCAAGGTGCTGATTTGAAGGCGGGTGAAAAATTCATTGCAGAACACAAATGCGCCGCCTGTCATGTGCAAAAAGTGGGTGGCGATGGCAGCGACATCTACAACCCCAAGGGTCGTATCAATACCGCCGGTTTTTTGCGCGGGATGGTGGAGCAATGCAACACCGAGATGAATTTGGGGCTGTTTCCTGAAGAAGTGAACTCGGTTGCTGCGGTGCTTAACCGCGATCATTACAAATTCAAGTGACTTGAAGTGCGCTGGCATGGCCCATTTTTGGGCATCTTGATATTTGTCAGCTTGCTTTCTTGCAGCAACCGATAAAATAAGAGGCTATGACCGCCTCAACAGACAGCACCGCAAGCTTGCAACCGTATTTAACCGTTGCCTTTTACAAATTCGTTGAATTGACCGATTTTGCAGACATGAAAGCGCCTTTGCTGGCGTTTTGTGAGTCGCAACATGTCAAAGGGACGATTTTGCTGGCCAACGAAGGCATCAACAGCACGATTGCAGGGCCTGAGGCCGGCGTGCGTGCCGTGTTGGCGTACTTGCGTGCTGACCCGCGACTGGCCGCGTTGGAACACAAAGAGTCTTGGTCAGACAAGCCACCGTTTTACCGCATGAAGGTCAAGCTCAAGCGCGAGATTGTCACCATGGGTGTGCCGACGGTGAACCCCAATGAAACCGTGGGCAAATACGTCAAACCGCAAGACTGGAACGCGCTGATTTCTGACCCCGAGGTGTTGGTCATTGATACCCGCAACACTTATGAAGTGGATATTGGCACGTTCAAAGGCGCACTCGACCCACGCTTAAAAAGCTTTTCGCAGTTCCCTGAGTGGCTGATGCAGCAGCCCAAAATTGCTGATTCTGAAGCCAAAAAAGCCGGTGAAGTCGACAAAAAAACCAAAGTGGCGATGTTTTGCACAGGTGGCATCCGCTGTGAGAAATCAACCGCTTTCCTAAAAGCCCAAGGTTTTGACGAGGTTTACCACCTAGAAGGCGGGATTTTGAAGTACTTGGAAACCGTACCCGCTGAGCAAAGCCTGTGGCAGGGCGAGTGCTTTGTGTTTGACGAACGCGTCACCGTGGGTCAGGGCTTGAAGGTGGGTGACTACGGTTTGTGCCGCGCCTGCCGCGAACCGATCAGCCAGGCGGACATGGAATCGCCTTATTTTGTGTTGGGTTTGAGTTGCCCGCACTGCCATGACAGCAAAACGGAAGAGCAAATCGACCGCTTCAAAGAGCGGCAACGGCAAATTGAACTGGCCAAACAACGCCATGAACCTTATATCGGCGTCAAAATGCCCAAGAAAGAGAAGTTCGTCAAAACGGTCAAAGCATAAAAAGCGGCAAAGGTTTGGCTCAACTTCCCATTCTGTACTCCTTCAGGCGCTGCCCCTACGCCATGCGGGCACGGCTGGCGCTGGTAGCCAGTGGCATCCCCGTTGAGTTGCGTGAGGTGGTTTTGCGTGACAAGCCGGCTGAACTGCTAGCTGCGTCTCCCAAGGGTACGGTGCCAGTTTTGGTTGCGGCGGAAGGGCAAGTGATTGACCAAAGCCTAGACATCATGCTCTGGGCCCTGCGTCAAAAGGACCCCGATGGCTGGCTGCAACCTGAACAAGGAAGTCTCAGCGACGCATTGGCTGAAATCGCCCGCTGTGATGGCGATTTCAAATACCACCTCGACCGTTACAAATACCCAGAGCGCTCGGTTGGCGCGGATGCAACAGAAAGCCGTGCCGTGTGCAGCCTGTTTGCCAGTACGTTGAATCTAAGGTTAATGCAAAACAAATATCTTTTTGGTAGCAAACTATCCATATTAGACGCCGGCTTGATGCCATTTATACGTCAATTTTCTAGGGTAGATGCGGCTTGGTTTGCCGTGCAACCGTGGCCGTATTTACAGGTTTGGTTGGAGAAGCTGGAGTCCTCCAACGCTTTTGTTCGGGTGATGCAGAGGTATCCAAAATGGACAACCGGTCAGGAAGCGGTTATTTTTCCTTAAATTTTCCTAAATTGTTGTGTTTTTTGAATCCAAGGCTGCGCTGTACTGCGTATAACGGATGCAAACATCAACAACTTAGGAGCTTTTAATGAAAATCACATCTCGTACAACCGCCGCTGCAGCCGCTGTTTTAGCTGTCACCCTGCTCAGCGCTTGCGGCAGCATGTCGGGCATGAAGTCGATGGACAAGATGTCCATGTCCATGTACTCACAAGCCAATTTGCCAGCGACGGTGCAAGTGCCTGCTGGCAACAAAGTCGCCATAGAAACGGTGGGCGTAGGTGACATCACCTATGCCTGTAACCCCAAAAAGGACATGGCTGGTGAATTTGAATGGGTGTTTGTGGGACCCGATGCCAAGTTAAACGACCGCAGCGGTAAGCAAGTCGGTAAATATTTTGGTCCCCCAGCCACTTGGGAAA
>CBDUEA010000351.1:0-2715 GCA_965365965.1 uncultured Polaromonas sp.
GTGGTGTCGCCACTCACTACAGCAGACGCGCCCCAAAACAGCGATGTGGTCGTGGTAAGTGGAAGCGTAAACCGCTCCGACTTGTTCGTCACAATGCCCCACACCATGCGGCGCCGCACAATTTGCTCAATCAATTCTGCGACACCCTCGAAAATCAGAGTGGGCTCGTTCATGAGAGCTTCATAGTTGACAAAGAACTCTTCCCTGAATATGGCAAAGTCGGGCTGCTCAGGCGTCAGTCCAAATGCCTCCCCCAGCATCCCGCGTGCACCCGCTCCGGCCATGGGCCGATAACGCTCTGAAGGAAACGATGGCAGACCACGGTCAGTGCGCATCTTGTCAACCGCAGCGCCAAGATGGGGGGCACTGTCAATCAAGGTGCCGTCAAGATCAAACAGGATCGCTCGAATGTTCTGAAACATGCATGCCTGCTCAAGTCGCCCGGCGGGTCGCCAGCAGATAGTTCACGCTGGTGTCGTCACTCAGCCAATATCGGCGGGTAAGAGGGTTGTATTCAAGACCCCGCGTGTGAAGGATATCGAGTTGTGCAGAGCGACAACTCACGGCCAATTCGCTTGGGCGGATAAATTTTGCATATTCGTGCGTACCGCGAGGCAGCATGCCCAAAACATACTCGGCCCCCAAAATGGCCAGCATGAACGCTTTGGCATTGCGGTTAATGGTGGAGAAAAATACCCACCCGCCCGGTTTCACCAATTGGCCACAGGCACGTACGACTGAGTCTGGATCAGGTACAAGTTCCAGCATTTCCATACACGTCACAACATCAAAACTGCCAGGCTGTTCGGAGGCGAGCGCCTCGACGCTGACTTCGCGGTATTGAACGCCATCGGTTTGTGCTTCCAGCGCATGCAATTGGGCAACGCGAAGCGCCTTGGTCGATAAATCGATACCTAGCACGTTGGCTCCCTTTCGTGCCATGGCGTCCGCAAGAATGCCACCGCCACAGCCTACATCGAGCACATGCTGGTTTTTCAGCGGCGCCAGCGCATTAATCCAGTCCAGACGCAAGGGGTTGATTTGGTGTAATGGACGAAATTCACTCTCTGTATCCCACCACCGGTGGGCAAGATCGGAGAATTTGGCCAGTTCGGCCGGGTCTGCATTCACGACGGCATTATTCATGGTCAGCATTCTCTCTTAAAGGACACAAACAATCGCTCGCAGAAATAAAAAAGCCCCGCGAACGGGGCTTTTTAGCGCAATCCGAAGATTACTGGGCGGGACGCGTGCCAACCACTTCGATTTCTACGCGGCGGTTCTTGGCGCGGCCTTCCTTGGTCTTGTTGTCAGCGACGGGCTGCTTTTCGCCCTTGCCTTCAGTGTAGACACGGTTCTTCTCGATGCCCTTGGACACCAAGTAAGCCTTGACGGCTTCAGAACGGCGCACAGACAGCTTCTGGTTGTAGGCATCGGTGCCGATAGAGTCAGTGTGACCCACAGCAATGATGACTTCCAGGTTCACGCCCTGCACCTTGGAAACCAGGTCGTCCAGTTTTGCTTTGCCTTCAGGCTTCAAAACCGACTTGTCAAAGTCGAAGAAGGCATCAGCAGCGTACGTAACCTTGGAAGCCATAGCTGGAGCTGGAGCTGGAGCGACGACTGCAGGAGCTGGCGCAGCAGCAGGGGCTGGAGCAGCGGCAACAGGAACCAGAGCGCCATCGCAACCAGGCGCAGCCGTGGCAGGCGTCCAGTTGGCATCGCGCCAGCACAGCTCATTGGTGCCGTTCTTCCAGACCAGCTCATTAGTGCCGTTCTTCCAGTTATCAATCGTTTGCGCGCCAGCTGCGGTTGCGAGCGCTGCAGAGGCAAACAACATCGCCACTTTGTTCAGTTTTTTCATGGTTCTCCTCTTGGGGAAAAAGCCGCAGCCGCGCTGCGAATCAATGACGTTATCGGTGACCATCACCAAAAACGTTGGGTTGATTGTGCCATACGTAACATGCAGGCAGCGCATCAGCCAGTGCCTGTACCGTAGGACAAAAGGCTAATTGAATGGATATGTTGCGTAGCTGCTACAAGCGCTTGCGCCTAAAATGAACATCCCTTGCTGCCCTTGCCATTGCCATGACCCAGTTTGCCAAAGAAACCCTGCCCATCAGTCTTGAAGAAGAGATGCGCCGCAGTTATCTCGATTACGCCATGAGCGTGATTGTGGGTCGAGCGTTGCCAGACGCCCGCGATGGCCTGAAACCTGTGCATCGACGCGTGCTGTTTGCGATGCACGAACTCAACAACGACTGGAACCGTCCTTATAAGAAGTCGGCGCGTATCGTTGGCGACGTCATTGGTAAATACCACCCGCACGGCGACAGCGCGGTGTACGACACCATTGTGCGCATGGCACAAGACTTCTCGCTGCGCCACATGCTGGTAGATGGCCAGGGCAACTTCGGCTCGGTGGATGGCGACAACGCCGCCGCCATGCGCTACACCGAAATCCGACTGGCCAAGATTGCCCATGAGATGCTGGGCGACATCGACAAGGAAACCGTCGATTTTGGGCCCAACTACGATGGCAGCGAAAGAGAGCCTCTGGTGCTGCCCAGCAAGCTGCCGAACCTGCTGGTCAATGGTTCGTCCGGCATTGCGGTAGGCATGGCCACCAATATTCCGCCCCACAACCTCAATGAAGTGGTGGACGCCTGCTTACATATGTTGGCGCACCCTGAAGTCACCATCGATGAGCTGATG
>CBDUEA010000352.1:0-2692 GCA_965365965.1 uncultured Polaromonas sp.
TAGCTGAAACACTTTCAGTGAAGAAATCATAAAAACACTTTTGGTGTTTTGGCCAAATGAAAGCCATTAAAAGGGGCAATGGATGACCGGTCTCTCACCGCAGCTGGCGCAGCAATCTCGCCCCAACCCATGCGCACTTGGGGACGAGCACCATCCACGCGCAACGTTGTGCCGCTGATGAAAGAAGCGGCAGGACTGAGCAAAAATACAATGGCAGCGGACGTTTCCGCCTCGGTACCAAAACGCCCCAAAGGTACCGTCTCGCGCATTTCGCGCAGCATGGGCCCGGCTTCGGGTGGATAGTGGTCCATGCCGCTGGAGGCGATGTAGCCTGGCGCGACTGCGTTAACACGCACCCCCGCTTGCGCCCACTCCATGGCCGCCGTCTCCGTCAAATTGACCATGCCGGCACGCGCAGCACCGCTGTGTGCCATGCCCGGCATCGAGCCCCACATGTCTGCCACGATGTTGACAATCGCACCGCCATGCGCTTGCATGGATTGCAGATAGCATTCCCTCGCCACTAAAAAACCACCGGTTAAGTTAGTGTTGATAACGGCTTCCCAACCTTTAGCGCTGATTTTTTCTAACGGTGTGATGTATTGACCACCCGCGTTGTTGACCAAGCCATCAATACGTCCCAGCTCTTTGACGATGGAGGCGATGGCGGTTTTGACGGCAGCTTCGTCTCGAATGTCGCAGACCTGAAAGCTGGCTCGTCCGCCTACTTGCTGAATCTCAAAAGTAGTCACTTGCAATTTGTCGATATTGCGCCCCATCAACACGACGTG
The DNA here is from genome assembly GCA_965365965.1 of uncultured Polaromonas sp. Lineage (GTDB taxonomy): Bacteria > Pseudomonadota > Gammaproteobacteria > Burkholderiales > Burkholderiaceae_C > Aalborgiella. The sequence goes on from CBDUEA010000352.1 coordinate 792, forward strand.
GGCACCCAGTGCAGCAAGTTCGTGTGCCGTGCAGCGCCCGATGCCCGAGCCGCCGCCGGTGACGAGGATCACCTTGTCAGCGAACAATGCAGGCTTAAAAATGGATTGGTAAGTCATGATTTACGCTCACTATCGTTTCCAATAAACAAAGTCAATGCCGCATCGGTTAAAACATCCAAGTTCGCTTCCTTCTTAGGGTCAAACCACTGCACAGACCAATTTAACGCGCCAAAGATGAAGAGCCGTGCCAGTTTCACCGGACATTTCAGTTGTCCCTGTGCCAAGAGCGCTTCCAAAACAGGTGTCCATACCGATTGGTAATCGTGTTGCAAATGGGTCATGGTGTCGCGCTGGTGCGGTGTCAGAGAGCGCCATTCATACAGCATCACCGGTATGAAGTCACTGCCTGCACCAAGCATGACCTCAAAGTGATTACGAATTAAAGTTTGCAGTAGCCGGCGTGTTGTTTGGTTAGTTTGCTTTGAATTTAATAGCAAAATAGGTGCATTTTGCAATGCTAGTTGTTGCTTTTCAATGGCTGATCGCATGCCTTCAGCCATCACGGCATAGAGCAAATCACCCTTGCTTTTGAAGTGATAAAACGGCGAACCGCTCCGCATACCCACGGCTGCTGCAATATCCCGTGTGCTGGTTGCGTCAAACCCCTTTTGGCGAAACAGCTTAGCGGCTGCGGCTACCAGTTCCGTTTTGCGGTTACCGCCTTCACGCTCTTCCAGAGTTTTGCGAGGCCGGCCACGCGTTTTGGCGGCAATGGGGGCAGAAATTGAGACATCAAGGTTCATAGAATTTGCACGATAACAAAAAATATTAATTTTAGCAAGCGGTTGCTTGGTAAAATTCAAAAAAAGCAGCAAAGTTAAAAATTATCAAAATACCAAGGAGTTTGTATGGTTCAAAGTGCAATCCAAATCTCGCCGCAAAAGAAGGTCCGTATCGGCGGCGCTTCTGGCTTTTGGGGTGATAGCAGCGTTGGGGCGCCGCAGCTGGTGCAGCTGGGCCAGCTGGATTACATCGTGTTTGACTATTTGGCCGAACTCACCATGTCCGTTCTTGCGGGCGCCCGGCTGAAAAACCCAGACTTGGGCTATGCCACCGACTTTGTCACCGTCACCATGAAAACCATCCTCAAAGACGTGGTGGCACAGGGCATCAAAGTGGTTAGCAATGCCGGCGGCATGAACCCACGGGCCTGCGCCGCAGCCGTAGCGGCGCTTGCCGCCGAGCAAGGGCTGCAAGTCCGCATTGCAGTGGTGGAGGGTGACGATGTGATGCCACTGATTCCACAACTGCGCGAAAAAGGCATCTCTGAACTGCAAAGTGGCCAAGCGCTGCCCGAGCGTTTGCTCAGTGCCAACGCCTATTTGGGCGCCTTACCCGTCAAACAAGCCTTGGATGCCGGTGCGCAAATCGTCATCTCAGGCCGCTGTGTTGACAGCGCCGTCACGCTGGGTGTGTTGATTTACGAATTAGGCTGGGCTGCCAACGATTACGACAAGCTCGCGCAAGGCAGCTTGGCGGGGCATTTGATTGAGTGCGGTTGCCAAGTCACCGGCGGCTTGCATACCGACTGGCAATCTGTGCCGGATTGGGACAACATCGGCTACCCGATATTGTCATGCAGCTACGATGGAACATTTGTCGTCGAAAAGCCAGCTCAGACGGGCGGCTTGGTGTCGGTAGCAACTGTGGCGGAGCAGTTGGTTTATGAAATTGGCGACCCAGCCAATTACCTCTTGCCTGATGTGGTGTGCGATTTCACCCAGGTCCAGCTGGCACAGGTGGGTGAGCACCAAGTCTCCGTGCAAGGTGCGCGCGGTAAAGCACCGACGCCGTACTACAAAGTCTCTGCAACCTACGTCCACGGTTTTCGTTGCAGCGGT
>CBDUEA010000353.1:0-2682 GCA_965365965.1 uncultured Polaromonas sp.
CCGAATCAGCGTGACTACTATCGCCCGCTGTTCAGAAGCTTGGTTTATGCTGCTTTGGCATAGTTTTAGTGTGTTTTAGTGTGTTTTAGGTGCTTTTTAGCCTGTAGCCGGCATATTTATTCAATAGTTTGCTATATTTTTTGTATTAAATAGCCGTATCATTAAACTCACTCTTTCGCTACCTGCAGCACCAGCTTGCCAAAATTACTGCCGTTGAATAAATTGATGAGCGTCTCTGGGAAGGTGTTCAAGCCAACCACCACATCTTCTTTGCTTTTCATGCGGCCATCTTTCAAGTAGCCTGCCATTTCGGCCACCGCTAAGTGGTATCGAGACGCATAGTCAAATACCACAATACCTTCCATGCGCGCGCGGTTGACCAACAAGCTGAGGTAGTTTTTCGGGCCTTGCACGGCTGTTGTGTTGTTGTATTGGCTGATGGCGCCGCAGATGATGATGCGGGCTTTCATGTTGATGCGGGTGAGCACGGTGTCTAAAATCTCTCCACCCACATTGTCAAAATAAATGTCCACGCCTTGTGGGCAATGGGCTTTGAGGCCATCTTTCACCGCACTGGAGCCCGCTTTGTAATCAATACAAGCATCAAAGCCCAGCTTTTTAACACCCCAGTCGCTCTTGGCTTGCCCCCCCCCACTCCCCCCCCCCCGGCCGCTTTTGTTCTGGGCCTTTTGTCCTCCTTTTGGCCCACCGGCCCCCGCCGCACCAGAGACCACTACGGTTTCTCCAGCTTTGGGTTGACCCACATCCATCAGTCCAAAATAACCCGTCATACCCGGCATGCCCAACACATTGAGCCATTGGTTGATGCTGCCGAGTGACAAGTCGATTTTGACCAAACCAGTGCGCTTGATTTGGTCTTCGGCGACTTGCAAATATTCTTGTGTGCCAAGGCTACCGGAAACGTAATCGCCCACAGCAAAGTTGGTATTTTTTGAGGCAATGACACGACCCACACCGCCAGCACGCATCACTTCACCAATGCCGACAGCCGGTATGTAGCTTTTGCCCTCGTTCATCCAACCACGCATGGCGGGGTCAAGAGATAGTGACAAGGTTTTGACGACCAAACCACCTTGCGAAGGCTCGTTGACGGCTTCTTCTGTGAAGCTCCAGTTTTCACGTGTGGGAAGTCCCACAGGCCGTGCTGCAAGGCGGATTTGGTGGTTGGTGAGTGTAGTCAGTGTCGCCATAATTTACTTTCAAACAACTTTGCGCAAAGGGCTTTAAAACAAACAGCCATGTTAGGTTTTAGCCAGAGAACGTTGAGTTTCAAACACGACAGCCTAATAGTCAAGCTTCCCTAAGAGCAAAAATTCCATCAAGGCTTTTTGTACGTGCAAACGATTTTCAGCTTCTTCCCACACAACAGACTGCGGGCCGTCAATCACCTCAGCTTCGACTTCTTCACCACGGTGCGCGGGCAGACAGTGCATGAAAAGGGCATCCGGTTTGGCTGCACGCATCATGTCAGTGTCTACACACCAGTCGGCAAAAGCTTTTTTACGGGCTTCGTTTTCTGCTTCATAGCCCATGCTGGTCCAGACATCGGTGGTCACCAAGTCCGCTCCGGCGCAAGCTTGCATCGGATCTTGAAAGACTTTGTAGCTGTCTGTCGAGCGAATGCCGGCAACAGATTGATCAACTTCATAGCCGCTGGGTGTACTGAGGTGAACTTTGAAGCCCAAAATCTCACTTGCTTGCAACCATGTATTGGCCATGTTGTTGCCATCGCCGACCCAGGCAACCGTTTTGCCCGCAATTGAGCCTCGGTGTTCAATGTAGGTAAAGATATCTGCCAAAATTTGGCAAGGATGAAATTCGTTGGTCAAGCCATTGATCACCGGAACACGCGAATGTTCGGCAAAACGCTCAATTTTGGTTTGCTCATAGGTGCGAATCATCACCAAGTCAACCATACGGCTGATCACTTTAGCGCTGTCTTCAATTGGCTCAGCACGACCCAACTGGCTGCCATCGGTCGTGAGGTGCACGACAGAGCCGCCAAGCTGGTACATACCTGCTTCAAAGCTGACGCGTGTGCGTGTTGAGGCTTTTTCAAAAATCATCGCCAAGGTGCGATCCGCCAAAGGCTGGTGCTTGTCGTAGGCTTTGAATTTCTTTTTGATAAAAGCTGCACGCTCAAAAATGTAGGCGTATTCAGACGCTGTGAAATCATTAAACTGCAGGTAATGCTTCAGGGTTTTCATGCTATTTATGCCAATAATTGAATCACCAGCGGACACAGAATGGACACAATCTCATCGATCTCAGCGGTAGTGATGATCAGCGGCGGCACCATGCGAATGACGGTATCAGCTGTGACACTGATGAGCAAGCCATTGTCAGCACATTGTTTGACCAGTTCGCCACATGGCTTGGTCAGTTCCACGCCAATCATCAAGCCTTGGCCGCGAATCTCTTTCAAGCCCGTTTGACCGGCCAAGCCTTTCAGTAAGGCTGCACGGAAGTAGTCACCCATTTTAGCGGCGTGGTCCAGCAAACCCTCTTCTTCCATGATGCGGATGGTTTCAATACCAGCGCGCATGGCCAATGGGTTGCCGCCAAACGTGGTGCCGTGGTTGCCGGGTTGGAAAATGTTCGCAGCTTTGGGTCCAGCTACAACGGCACCAATCGGTACACCGCTGCCCAAGCCTTTGGCCA
>CBDUEA010000354.1:0-2677 GCA_965365965.1 uncultured Polaromonas sp.
CATAGAGAAAGCGCGCATCTTTGGCTTTTGCCTTCAAGTCGGCAATATCTATGCCCTCGTCGTCACTGTGCACGGATACGACTGCTGGCTCCATCGGCGTAAAAGCTTGCAGCGCACCGACATACGTGGGCATTTCAACGATGATTTTGCTGCCTGCATCGATCAAAATCTTTGCCACCAAGTCCAAACCTTGCTGCGAACCGGTGGTGATCAAAACTTGGTCTGGATCCACTTCCCAGGGCAGCGATGCCGCCACCAACGCGCGCAAAGGGCCAAAACCTTCACTGGCCGCATATTGCAAAGCAGCTTCACCATCGTCTTTCAAGACTTTGGCGCAAGCCACGGCGAACTCAGGAATCGGAAACGTCTGTGCCGATGGTAAGCCACCCGCGAAGCTGACAATGCCGAGTTTTTCAGTTACCTTGAGAATCTCACGGATCACCGAGGGGTTCATTTTTTCGGCTCTTGCGGCCTGTTTCCACACCATTGCGCTCATATCACTCTCCACCTTGCGGGCCATAAAAAACAACCCAAGTTACAAAATCATCTGAAAAATCGATAAAACGGTGCGACACACCCGCAGCGACGTGAAAAGCATCACCTGCTGCACAATCAAACACCTGCTCGCCAATGATAAGCTGGCCACGCCCGCTGTGGATGAAGTACAGCTCATCTTGACTGTGTGGCTGCTGTAAATCCTGTCCTTGCGGTGCATACACTTCAACACGCATGCTGCCGCCCGCCATGAGCTTGAAAAAACGCTCACCTTGCGGGCCGGGCAGGTTTTTCAGACCCATAGCGATGGAAGTTTTCAAGCAGCCACCTTTTTAACGGTATTCACTGGCATCTTTTTACCCATAAACACAGTCGCAATCACCGCCAAAGCAAAACCAACGGTAAGCGCATCCATACGCTCACCCACCAATGGCACAGCAAAGAGAATAGACAAAAAAGGTTGCAGCAGTTGCACTTGGCTGACCCGCACCACGCCGCCCAGGGCCAAGGCGCGGTACCAGGCAAAAAAACCAATCCACATCGAGAACAAAGCCACATAAACAAAACCCGCCCAATGCGGCCATGCCACCGCTTGGGTCGGTAAATTCCACAGGGCAATCGGTATGGTCACCGGCAATGAAAACACCAAGACCCAGGAAATCACGCGCTCTGCCCCTAAAAATGGGGTGAGATGCGCGCCGCCGATATAACCCAAAGCGCCCGTCAACATGGCAAAAATCAAGAAAATGTCGGCCAAGTGCACCGCGACATGCCCCTCCAATTGGTAAGAACGGATCGCCATGAATAAGAGCACCAACAGGCTACCCAACACTGCACACAACCAATAGCCCAAGCTGGGTTTTTGCCGCCACCACAGAGCGCCGGCGATGGCGGTGGCAAGCGGCATCAGCCCCGTGACGACGGCGCCGTGCGTGCTGGGCACGCTTTGCAATGCCAAAGCCATCAAAAGCGGAAAGCCCACAATCACGCCCACTGCGGTAAAAGCGATCATGCGCCAGTGTTTGCGCGCTGGCCGGCTTGCCTTGACGACCAGTAAGTAGATAATGGACAACAGGCCCGCCACGGCAGCTCGACCAAACGTTACAAACCACGGTGAAAGTTGTGGGGCCTCTACGGTGCCCACGGCCAACTTGGTCATGGGCAGCGTAATGGCAAACATCAGCACCCCCAAAAATCCCAGCCACAAGCCTTTGTTTTCAGAAGTCATACCGTGGCCATCCAAGCTGCCGTCGCTACCAGAACCGCTGCCATCACACGGTTAAACCATTGCAGGCGTTGGCCGATTTGCAACCATTCCCGAAGCATGGATCCCATGGCGGCGTAGGTTAAATTGCTCGCAAAACCAAATACCAGCATGACTGGCAATATCACGGCAAAACGCGCGCCCACATCCGCACGCCCCGCCATCCAACCTGCCACGACGGTGAGTGCCAGCATCCACGCCTTGATGTTGAGAAACTGCATCATCACACCCTGCCAAAAAGTAACGTTCAGCTTGGACGTGTCCACAGATGTCATTTGGCGCGAGCTGGCCAACTTGTAGGCCAGCCACAGCAAATACGCCACACCCAGCATCTGAATGCTGAGCCGCAGCCCCGGCACGGTCATGACCAGCGCACCCACACCACCAGCGCACAAGCTAAACAACAGCCCCCAGCCCACCGGCACAGCACAAACGAAGGTGAACGAGCGTTTCAAACCAAAGTTGGCCGCCAAGGCAGTCGACAAAGTCGTGTTCGGCCCAGGGGTGAAGCTGGAAGCCGTCGTTAACAGCAACAGAGCGCTTAGTTCGGCAGTATTCATCGACTTGTGTCTGGCATGTAGGTTAGCGGGCTTGTCTTAAAACTGGCTTCAGTTTATGCTCAAAACCATTACAGTAGCAGTACAGTGAAGCAGCGCAGAAAATTATGCTGTATTGTCGCCCCTATCAATACACCTGAATACTTGCTGATGGATAAAAGTTTTGCTGTGCTGACCAAAAGCCCCTCGCACACCTTGGCTGACCAGCTCTGTGCCCGCTTTGCCGACCGCATCAAAAGCCGCTTGCTGGCCTCGGGCGCGCGGCTGCCTTCGGTGCGCCAGTGCGCACAACAACAGCAAGTCAGCCCCTCCACCGTGGTGGCGGCTTATGACCAATTGCTGGCGTTGGGCTTGGTCGAAG
>CBDUEA010000355.1:0-2645 GCA_965365965.1 uncultured Polaromonas sp.
ACTTTGTAGCCTTCCATCGCAGCTTGCAGCGCGTTGATCGGGTCGACCTCGGTCACCCAAACTTGGGCGCTCAAAGCGCGCAAAGCTTGGGCAGAACCCTTGCCCACGTCACCGTAGCCTGCGACCAAAGCGACTTTACCGGCAATCATCACGTCGGTGGCGCGTTTGATCGCGTCAACCAATGACTCGCGGCAACCGTATAAGTTGTCGAACTTGGACTTGGTGACAGAGTCGTTCACGTTGATGGCGCGCAATTTCAAAGTGCCTTTGGCAGACATTTCGTTCAAACGCAGCACACCGGTGGTGGTTTCTTCTGTCACGCCCATGATGTTTTTCAAGCGGCGGCTGTACCAAGTTGGGTCCAACTTGAGCTTGGCTTTGATGGCGTTGAACAGGCAAATCTCTTCTTCGCTGCCTGGCTTGGAGATGACTTTGAGGTCTTTCTCGGCCAATGAGCCCAAATGCATCAACAACGTGGCGTCGCCACCATCGTCCAAAATCATGTTTGGACCTTCAGCCGCTGTGCCTTTTTTGCCTGTGAATTCAAAAATGCGGTGGGTGTAATCCCAGTACACGTCCAAATCCATGCCTTTGTACGCGAACACAGGTGTACCGGCAGCGACCAAAGCGGCGGCAGCGTGGTCTTGCGTCGAGAAAATGTTGCATGAAGCCCAGCGCACTTCGGCGCCCAGTGCTTGCAAGGTCTCAACCAGCACAGCGGTTTGAATCGTCATGTGCAGCGAGCCGGTGATGCGTGCGCCTTTGAGGGGCTGCGCTTTGGCGAATTCTTCGCGGATGGCCATCAAACCGGGCATTTCTGTCTCGGCGATGTTCAGTTCTTTGCGACCAAAAGCGGCGAGGCTCAGGTCGGCAATGGCGTAGTCTTGCTTGGCAGCAGCGACAACAGCATTGACCAACGCGGTCGTCGCTGGCTTCACTGCTGGCTTGGCTGCGGATTTAGCTGCTGGTTTTTTAGCAGCAGACGTTGTTTTCGATTTTGCTTGCGGGTTCATAAGCTCACTCCAAATATTTAAAGTTAAATAAGTTTGAATAAACCACTGCAGCGGTGAACATGAAGATCTTTTTGGGAAGACTCACCTCACAGAACAGTGGGTGAGCGCGGTTGGTGCAGTGCCGTGATGGTGAGCCGTAAAACTCAAAGTCAATCTGCATGCTGTCCGAGCCTCGTTCAAGTCGTTTGAACTGCATCGCTCCTCGGATTAGGTGAGATTATACCCACACATACAAAAAAGCCGCACATTTGTGCGGCTTTTGGTTTGAAGCTAACTTTATTCAGCGTGCTTGCGGGTAAAACTGACGTTCACGCGGTAGCGGGCGACCCCCCCGACGCAAATTGCTGCGAATCGTTTGATCTGCAACGTCCAAAGCGTTGTTGATTTGTTGGTATTCGTCTTGTGAGAAGAAGCCATCGGCTAAAAACGAGCGCTCTTTGTTGCTAATTTGCTTTTGCTGTGCCATCAATGCAGAAAACTCATCTTTGCTGATCCGGTTGTCATTCACGCCTGCAACGATGCGGTCAAGCTGTTCTTCTTGACGATCGTTGATCGCCTGCGAAGCACGTTGGTTGTTTTCAACCACCAGCTGGCGTTGTTTTTCACGCTCTAAGAAGGCACGCTCACGGGCTTGGAAGGCGCGTTCACGCTCCAAATAATAACTTTCACGGTCTTGAAAGCGGCGGTCATAGTCGGCACGTTCGCGATCCCAGCGATTGTTGTCTGAATAGCCTTGGCGATTGTTGTCAGGATAATTTTGTACTTGCGCTGGCTGCATGGGCGCAGCGCGAACGGGTGCAACTTGAGCGGGTGCAGGCGCAGGCGGAATATTCACACCAGGCCCTGTAATGATCAAGCTCCAATCAGGACCTGCTGCGTGTGCAGACCAGCCAGCAAAGGCCAATACGGCAGCACTGACAACTTGCACAATGACACGTTTTTTCATCACATTACTCCTAAGGTTTAAAACAATCGCCTGTCTTTAACGTGCGACAGCCTTAGGTCGTGGACGTGTACCAGCAGAAACTGACACCTCCATCTTCACTTCCTTGCGGATAATGCCAAATTTCTCACTGTTGCCAGGCTTGAGCATCGCCACGCTGGTGAGGAGCTCTGAAACATTGTGTATAGGTTTGCCAGCAATGCTCACAATGATGTCACCTGGCAAGATGCCGGCCTTGGCTGCTGGCGCGTTTTGCAACACGCCCGTGATAATCACACCTTGCATCGCTTCAGCGGCGTTGGCCGGTGTTTTGATGCCAAAAGTGGTGGCCAACTCGGGCGACAAATCTTGTGGTTCCACACCAATCCAACCGCGCGTGACTTGACCGTCTTTGATGATGCTTTCAAGGACCTGTTTGGCTGTGGAGACAGGAATAGCAGAGCCAATCCCCAAGCTACCGCCTGAGCGTGAGTAAATGGCGGTGTTGATGCCTTGCAAATTGCCGTTCACATCGACCAAAGCACCGCCCGAGTTGCCGGGGTTGATGGCGGCATCGGTTTGGATGAAGTTCTCAAAGGTGTTGATACCCAGTTGGTTGCGCCCCAAAGCACTCACAATGCCGCTGGTGACGGTTTGACCAACGCCAAACGGGTTGCCAATGGCCAAGACTTGGTCTCCCACTTGTAAAT
>CBDUEA010000356.1:0-2638 GCA_965365965.1 uncultured Polaromonas sp.
ACCGAGCATGGCCGCTTCGGCCTCGATGCCCCCCACGCCCCAACCCACCACGCCAATGCCATTAATCATGGTGGTATGGCTGTCAGTGCCGACCAGCGTGTCGGGGTAATAGACACCGTCCTGAGTTTGATGCACACCGCGCGCCAGATATTCGAGGTTCACCTGGTGCACGATGCCAAAGCCGGGCGGCACCACGCCAAAAGTGTCAAAAGCCTGCATGCCCCATTTCATGAACTCGTAGCGCTCGCGGTTACGCTGAAATTCGAGCTTCATGTTGATGTCGAGCGAGTCTTTCTTGCCGTAAGAGTCGACCATGATGGAGTGGTCCACCACCAGGTCCACTGGCACCAACGGCTCGATTTTTTGCGGATCCTGGCCCAAACGCTGCGCCGTGCTGCGCATGGCAGCCAGGTCCACCAACAGCGGCACGCCGGTGAAGTCCTGCAACACCACGCGCGAAACGACAAACGGGATTTCATCCTTGCGCGCAGCTTGCGGCTGCCACTGCGCCAATTGCTGAACATGTTCCACGCCGACCTTTCGACCATCGCAATTGCGCAACACGGACTCCAGCACGATGCGGATGGACACCGGCAAACGGTGAATTTGCGGAAACTGCTGCGCCAGTGCGGGCAACGAATACAAGCGCCCGACTTTGCCTGAAGCGGTCTGGAAATCCGCCAAAGTGGACGCGAAGGCATGCTGGCTGGAAGAAGGCACGATCATGGTCATGGTGAACTCCTGAGTGGGACGACAACCACCCTATTCTGGCATTCGATACCCACAAGCCGTTTCATGGGCACGATATAGCCCCATTCCGAGTGCGATCGCGGGCATTAATGAGACATGCAATAGGCGATCTCAACAGGTTATTGCAAGCCATGATCTCTTCCTGTGTCGCACGAGCGAGGAGACATAAAGGATTCATAAAGCAAGTCAGTTTTTGGTTTTTTGCTCGATGGAACGAAACCAAATTCACAAAAACAGATCTCTGCCTGCTTTGCGCAGCGGTGCAGAATTTTTATCGCACAAGGCTGAGGCTTGCCGTCTCGCTTGAATGGCCACAGCCACACTTTGTCCACCAACGTACCCCACTTTGCGCTGCAGCCCCCGCTGCACCAGATTCAAAGCATTGACTGCCTTTCGTCCAAAACACCCTCTGCCATTAAAAAAGTCCGCTGCAGCGGACTTTTTAATTTCTCGTCAGGGCGAGATTCAGATGACAAATTGCGCGCGATCTTGGTCCTGAATCCATTTAGGCGCCTTTCTACGGCCGGTCCATGTCTGGCCTGTAGCGGGGTCGCGGTACTTGGGGGCGACTTTGGTGCCGCTGGTGGTGCTGCGGGCACGGCCACTGGGAAAAATATCCTGGGCGGTCAGACCAAACTCTTCCACCAATGCGCGTACTTGGGCCAGTGCGCCCGACAACTCTTGGCGCCGCGCCTCACTGATTTGCTTTTCAAGGGCTTCGCGCTGCTTCAGCAGTTCTTTATAGCTGGTCATAGTGTCTTTAGTGCAATATTTAAGAAGTTCTCATTATATGGAACAGTTTTAAAGTCTGCACAGTACTGGCCATTTAATCCCAGTCTATTTTTACGCTATAAGTCATCTGCCTCATTGCTGAACTTCAGACTCCTCGGCATCTCTGCACGCCAACACCTTGTCAATGCGTTTGCCATCAAGGTCCAGAACTTCAAATATCCATCCGACACAGGCAATGCGTTCGGCCAGCGCCGGCAGGTGCCCTGACTCGGCCATTAATAAACCGGCCAGGGTGTTATAGCGACCCCGTTCTTCTTCAGGCAAATCGCGTATATCAAGACGCGCTTTCAATTCAGAAATGGGCATCAGACCATCCAGCAGCCACGAACCATCTTCACGCTGTACGGCCCAGGCATCGGTGGCTGCGCCGGGCTGCAATTCACCGGTGATGGCTTCCAGTAAATCGCGCGGTGTCATGATGCCTTGCACCACGCCATATTCATCGACGACAAATACCATACGCCCTGAACGCGCGCGAAACTGCTCCAGCAACTCCATGCCACTCAGGGTTTCTGGCAAAAAAGCAGCCGGGTGCACATGTGCTTCCACCGTGCCTTCGGTGTCTACGCCCAGCTCCAGCAGTTGCGCCACGCTGATCATGCCCACCACATGGTCCAGAGAACTGCGGCACACCGGGTACCACGAATGCGATCCCTTGTTCCCACTGGCGCTGGCCAGTTGCAGGCATTGCGCCACGCTGTAGCTGGCATCCAGCCATTGCACGTCGCTGCGCGGCACCATGATGGAGGTCAGGGGCCGGTCGTCCAGACGAAAGACGTTTTGCACCATCTGGTGCTCGTGGTGCTCGATCACACCGGCGTCGCGCCCCTCTGCCAGGCTGGCGACAATTTCTTCTTCAGTGACTGCGCGCGCCGCCGAATTGTCGACGCGCAAGAGCTTGAGCACAGCCTGCGTAGACACCGCCAGCAGCGCCACAAACGGCTTGGCGATTTTGGCCACCCATGCCATGGGCCTGGCCACCAGACGCGCCACCGACTCGGGGTACAACTGGCCAATGCGCTTGGGCACCAATTCGCCAAACACAATGGTGATGAAAGTGATCAAGGTGATCACAATCGCAGTGGCGGAAATGCCG
>CBDUEA010000357.1:0-2635 GCA_965365965.1 uncultured Polaromonas sp.
CCAGAAGCTGCAGGCTGGTATCTGCGCAAGTAAAAAGATAAGCGTCTAAAAACGCCATCAACCCAGTCGGCTTCATTGTTGGCTGGGTTTTTTTTGCGGTACGTGTTTCTACAATAGTTTCATTGTTTCCTGCATCACCCGCGCATCAAAAGCCATGCTGACGTGGCCTTGCGCCGTGAGCAGGCGGTTGTCTGCACCGGGCAGCATGGCGGTAGAGGTCGGCACCACAATGTTGTCGCAGTTGCTGTACCAGCAGGTAAATTTGGCGTAACGCGCTGCCAGTTCACCTTGGGTTAAGCCTTGTGTCCAAACGCCCAAACGCCGCATTTGGTGGGTGTTGATGAAAGGCAACAGCGCTCTGTCGGTCGACAAAGCGGTACCAAAGTGTGGTGTGCCGAGGGTGATGATGCGATCGACGCGGTCATCATTCTGTGCCTGTGAGCGCAACCAAACCCGTGCTGCCAAGCCGCCCATACTGTGACAAATCAAGGTCGGCGCTTGGCCCGTCGCAGCGGTGACTTGGGTAACCGCAGCCTCTACCAATTCAGCGTAATCGTCTATCGAGCCAAAGGCAGGCTCTAGCGTGACGGCGACAAAAACGCGGTTTTGCCGAATGAGTTGCCGCATCCAAGGCGTCCAAAAGCCACGGTTGCAAAAAAACCCGTGGATAAACACCACGCCGCGTTGTGAGCTGGGTGCTAAGTTGTCCGCAATCGCAGCTTGGCGAAACGGTTGCCACCACAAAAACACTTTAACGGCGGCGACGGATTCGTGCAGCCAAGCTTGCACCAGTGCCCAAAGCGTGGCGCGCGGTTGTGGGTCAGATCGATTCATGTAATGAATAGCTATAAATAACAGAGCAAAATAACCATAATATACGCCGACTACAGCCAAAAATACTTCTAAAACACCGAAAAAAATGTCCCCCAACCACCACAAACAGACACCCAGCAGGGTGAGCAAGCAAAGAACGATGTATTGTTGAATTCGGGCAATCATGCGCAGATTGTGCCCCATGCCTACAATGGGGGCATGATTTCAAGCGCCCACACCTCTTTTTCATCTCTCCACCTCAAATCTGGCAGCGCCATGTCGCTCAGCGCAGAGCAAACCATGCTGCAAACCAAGCGGCCCGCGCCTAAAGTGGAAGCCACCGAGCAGCGCATCGCGATTGCCAAAAAGCTCTTGCTCACGCCGTTTGGCTTAACCGAGGCGCATTTGAACCATGCTTTGGCAGAAATCAAGTCGCACAAAGAAGACGCTGCTGACCTGTACTTCCAATACACCCGCTCGGAAGGCTGGAGCTTGGAGGAAGGCATCGTCAAAACCGGCAGTTTCAGCATCGACCAAGGCGTCGGTGTGCGGGCTGTGAGTGGTGAAAAGACGGCTTTTGCTTATTCTGACGACATTTCTATGGCTTCCCTGCTGGATGCCGCCCGCACAGTTCGATCTATTTCGGCTGCAGCCGGCAACCATGCTGCCAAGGTAGCTACTAAAAAAGTAGCGATCAGTCGGTCACTGTACCCGGACTTAGACCCGATTTCGACGCTGGACAGCGCTGCCAAAGTTCAGTTGTTAGAAAAAGTCGAACGCCTCGCTCGCGCCAAAGACCCGCGTATCAAGCAAGTCATGGCTGGTTTAGCTAGCGAGTACGACGTGGTCTTGGTCGCCCGAGCCAATGGCGTGTTGGCGGCCGATGTGCGCCCGTTGGTGCGCTTGAGCGTCAGCGTGATTGCAGAAACCACCGTCAAAGGCAAAGTCCGCCGCGAAACCGGCTCGGGCGGCGGCGGTGGACGTTTGGGCATGGCTTATTTCGACGACGCTTTGATTGAAGAGTACGTCAGCAGTGCCGTCACCGCTGCGTTGACCAATTTAGAGGCGCGCCCTGCGCCTGCCGGTGAAATGACGGTGGTGCTAGGCGCGGGCTGGCCCGGCATTTTGCTGCATGAGGCGATTGGCCACGGGCTGGAGGGTGACTTCAACCGCAAAGGTTCCAGCGCCTTCAGCGGCAAAATCGGCAAACGCGTCGCTGCCAAAGGCGTCACTGTGCTGGACGACGGCACCCTGCCCGACCGCCGTGGTTCGCTCAATGTCGACGACGAAGGCAACGCCACCCAACGCAATGTGCTGATTGAAGACGGCATTTTGAAGGGCTACATTCAAGACTCCATGAATGCGCGCTTGATGGGTGTCAAACCCACCGGCAACGGCCGCCGTGAAAGCTACGCCCACGTGCCGATGCCGCGCATGACCAACACCTACATGCTGGGTGGGGATAAAGAGCCGGCGGAGATCATTGCGAGCATCAAAAAAGGCCTCTACGCCAGCAATTTTGGCGGTGGGCAGGTGGACATCACCTCGGGCAAGTTTGTGTTTTCAGCATCTGAGGCATTTTGGGTCGAAAACGGCAAAATCCTCTACCCCGTCACCGGCGCTACCTTGATTGGCAGCGGCCCCGAGTGCTTGAAGCACGTCAGCATGATTGGCAACGACGTCAAGCTGGACAGCGGCGTCGGCACCTGCGGCAAAGAAGGCCAAAGTGTACCGGTGGGTGTGGGGCAACCCACCTTGCGGATTGATGGCTTGACGGTGGGCGGAACGGCCTAATTCAGCAAAGATTGGGCTGTTTCGCTAG
>CBDUEA010000358.1:0-2631 GCA_965365965.1 uncultured Polaromonas sp.
GGGTCTTTGCAGCCTCGTTAGACCAGGTCAGCCGGTGGTGATCAAACCCCGCCTCGATGGTGGGTTTGATGATTTGGAAGAAGGGCGACACGTCAAAATCGCGTGGTACATAGAGGCTGTAATGGCGCACATGCAAAATCTCGCGCACGCTGGCGCTGTCAGCCTGCCCTAGCAGGTCCAAGGCGGGCAGGGTCTCTATCAGCGGCAAAATAGGGTAGTGGACCGACTCAAAAGCCTGCGCAATCAGGGTCGAACAAATGGCGCGGGTCGGGTCGCCACTGCCCAGCGACAGCATGCGCCGCCGCCAGCGCACGGGTATCGGCGGGTTGGGCAGCAGGTAGCGGGCCAAGTCGAAAACGTTTTTCATGTCGTAATGCTGACCCAAGCGGGCCAAGACAAAGTCGCAAATGCTTTGGCGCTCTTGCCCGCACAAGCTCACGGGACGGCAAATGCGGCAATGAAAACCGGTGAAATGCGCCAAATCCACCAAGCGCACGCCCTGCACCATATCGACTTCTAAAAACTGATTCTCTCCCACATACAGCGCAGCATGCGACCAGGTTGATTGCGTCAAATACTTGATGGCGCTGCTGATCCGCGACGTGCCTTCAACCAGCAACACGTCGCCCAGCTGCAAATACACGGCCAACAGGGCGTTATTTGTGGGCATGGCGGTGCCCGCTGTGTGACCAGGCTCACTTAAATAGCGACTCAGACGTCTGCCAATGCCGCGTGCAAATCGATTCATGCCTTCAATGTTACATGACGTAAGCGCGTTACATTTGTCTTTTTATCGATTGGCGAGTCAACGATCCACGGACAACTTGCCACAACCATAGAGTGCCAAGGTTGCCAGCAAGACGCCCCAAGTGATGTGTTGTTGCAAGGCTGCGATGGGATGCACCGCTTCTAAGGTTTTGGTGACGGGTTGCCCAAAGGTTTGGATGGTTTTAAGGGTAGTCAGATTGTCTCCGTGGGTGATTTAGTTGTTTTATTTGGTTTTGCGGCACTTGGTTGATTTAAGTCGTGAGCAAACGGGCACCGATTTGCAAGCCGGTTTGCGCGGCTTGGGGCAGCCAGTGGATGAAGTCAAAGTCGCCCGTGGCGTCCAGCGCAGCGGCTAAAGACGCGCGATCCAGCAAGTGTTGAATGAACATGGCGTCTGCGGCAGGGCACGCTGCCACCATAGGTCGCAGACCGTTTCGCCACAGCAACGCAAGCTCTGGCGTTTGCTGTCGCAGTTTTTGACCCACGCCATCTAGGCGGATGGGGTAATGCGCGCGACCTGCTTGCAGTACGGCCAAGGCCACACCGACTGCGCCGAAGAAGTTTTTTGAATGGACTTCTAAAAAATTCACTGCGGGCTGGCTGGGCCAGCGTTCAATTAACTCGCTGTAATGGGTGCCGCCAGCCGATGGCGAAGCTTTGTTTTTTGGCCTCTGCTGGTGGAGCAGCATGGCTTGCTGCAAAAGCGACAGTAGACATCAATACAGAACAGAAGCCGCAGCTGCACCGATAAGGGCACGTTGGTTCATGTGAAACTCATGAGATTTAAAAAAATGAATCAAACCATCAAAACCACCTTTTATCAGGGCAGTAACCGACGCTGACAAGACACTAAAAATCTGGTAACTGTCCCTGTTTTGCTTCGATTGTTTAATAGTCAGTCAAACTTTAATCTTATGACACAACACTTTCAAATATATTTGACTGAGTGGACTGCAGCTAGGTTTATGAAGCCGGTCAGGGTATGAATAACTGATGCTATAAAGGAATCCATGAGCATTGAGAACCAATTAGAGCAACACCGTAGCTATTTGATGCGTTTTGCACGCTTGCAGCTACGTAACGATGCTTGGGCGGAAGATGCGGTGTCTGAGACCTTGCTGGCAGCCCTAGCCAAGCCACAAAGTTTTGAGAGTAAATCTCAACTCAAAACTTGGCTTGTTGGTATTTTGAAGCACAAGGTGATTGATGTACTGCGGGTGCAAACGCGCGAGGCAAGTATAAATTTTGAAGCAGACGGCGATGGCAGCGAAGAGCTTGATGCCTTGATGTTTCAAAACAATGGTCATTTTGTGAACGCCCCTTTAATTTGGGGCTCAACAAGTGCATCCTCAGGAAGCAATCCTGATCAGCAATTGAGCTCGCAGCAGTTTTTTCAGGTTTTAGAGGCCTGTACTGATAAATTACCGGCTGCTCAAGGGCGAATCTTCTTGATGCGTGAGTGGTTAGAACTGTCAGTTGACGAAATATGTAAGGAATTAGACCTGACCTCGACCAACTTGTATGTCCAATTGCACCGTGCGCGCTTGCGTTTACGCGAATGCTTGGAGCTCAATTGGTTTGGCAAAGTAAGGCCATAGCAAAAACATCAGGAAATTTTTATCTCCGGTAAATAATAGACGACACATATGAAGTTAATGATGACTTGCAAACAAGCTGCTGCTTTGCTGGTAGCGAGAGAAGATCGACAGCTCAAATTCAGCGATAAAGTCGGCATTCGACTGCATATTCTTGCTTGCAAAACCTGCCCTAATTTCGAAAAGCAGCTACTTGCAATGCGCGAAGGTTTGAACCAATGGCGTCATTACGGCGGCGACCGTACCGCAGACGGTGATTGATATAGGG
>CBDUEA010000359.1:0-2609 GCA_965365965.1 uncultured Polaromonas sp.
GAACGCTATGAACCCAACTTCAAACGCGACCACGCAGCCGAGCGCTTCGATGCCGACAGCGCCCCCTAAAAATCCGGCCGAAATGTATGAGCAGTATTTCGTCCCAGCCATGTTCAAGCCGTGGTCGAACATTTTGCTGCGCCACGTGGCTTTAAAACTCGGCGATCGCGTGCTGGACATCGCTTGCGGCACAGGCATCGTGGCGCGTCAGGTCGCTCCCTGGGTCGGCGCAACTGGGCACGTCACCGCGCTGGACATGAACCCCGCGATGCTGGCTGTGGCGCGTGAAGTGCCACCGCCAACCGGTGCGGTCATCCACTGGCAGCAGGGCAACGCGATTGATTTACCCTTTGCTGATGGCTCTTTTGACGTCACGTTCTGCCAACACGGCTTGCCGTTCATCCCCGACCGTGCCGCAGCCTTGCGAGAGATGCGCCGCGTGCTCGCTCCCGGTGGGCGGGCTCTGGTCATGGTACTGCAAGCGCTGGCCTTGCACCCGGTGTTTGAGGCGCTGATGCAATCGGTCGCGAATCAACTCACGCTTCCGATCTCCGCCGTGATGACGCCCTTTGTGATGAGTGACGTGGATGCGCTGCACGCCTTGTTTGACAAAGCAGGCTTCAAATCTGTGCATATTTACCCTGAAACATGCACCATGCGTTTCCCCAACCCGCAAAGCTTTGTCCCCCTAGCTGTCGCCAGCTCCGCCGCTGCCATTCCGGCCTTTGCTCAACTCGCAGCGCCCGAGCGCGCCGCCTTGGTTGAAGCCGTCCGCGCAGAAGTCGAACCCATCCTGCAACAATACCGCGATGCAGAGATGGTGAGCTTCCCGATGTTTGCGAATGTGGCGGTGGGGACGGTGTAGTTGCTTAATTGCTCAAAAGCAACTGCAGGATGATGCCCGTGGAAATCGCGACAAGGACGTAATCTCCGCCCACTTGAACCCAGTGGTAACCAGCAGGTGGGCGATGCAGGTGGTGACCGCGCCAGTCGTTGACCACATATTGGCGGTTGCGGTACTGCGGCGGCAGATAACCACCCCGACGAATTTGGTAGTTCGGGCCAACGCCGCGATCACCGTATCGGTAGTAGTTGTATGGACCGTTGCCGTAATGTCGATCGTCCCTGCGGTAATTGTTGGAATAGCCAGGGTGATAGGGACGCACAGGTTGTACTTGTTCTGGTCGAGCTTGATAGTTGTTGTTTTGCGGTGCCCGTTGTAATTGAGGTCGCTGAGGTTGTGCGGGCCGATTTGGCAATCTCCCACGTTCAATCTCAGCTTGCTGCCTCGCTTCGTCACGTTGTCCGTAGCCTTGTGCGAAGGCAAAACTGTTTGAAAGCAATGTGACAGCGATGATGATAAGGGTTGAGTTTCTTTTCATATTGAGCTTCTTTGATGTTTGTTTATGCCAGCACAATGATCCGACAGAGTCTCTGTGCTGGTACACGCAGAAGTGTTAAAGATGCGTAAATTTATGCAAAGTAGGTTTTTATTTGCATGCAAAATAAACATTCATCAAAATCAATCGGTACACGAACGTACGACTAAGGTCACATCCAAATCAAGGAGGTCTGCAAACGTCAAGTTGTGAGCCGCAACTTATGGCGATTTAGTATAGTGGTGGCGGCAAGTTTTGACTATAAACACGAAGATTACAGACTACTTCGCATCAGAGACGAGGTTGAGTAACTTGGTCCAAGTACCAATGTTATAAACTTTTTTGTAGCCTTGCTTTTTTAACATCAGCTTTGCCATTCCGCTGCGCGTACCGCTTGCACAGCAAAGAACGATGGCAGAAGATTTTGGAAGCTCGCTGTATCTTTGACCCAATTCCTGCAAAGGAATGTTCAGGGTGCCCTGCGCGTTGCCGTTGGCATATTCTGCGACGGTTCTTACGTCTACAAACAGGGCACCATTTTTTTTGAGTTCTGGAAGCATCGCGACGACCCTGTTTGTGGACCACCATTTGTAGCCAAACCAAAGGCCCAAACCGATGAAGGGCCAATAGGTTTTTAAAAAATCTATATACATGTATTGTTGACGATTAAAGGGATTCAGCGCTTATTGAGAAGCCATGCTTTCCCAAGATTTGATGGCCTCTGCGGTGTACATCAACGCAGGACCACCGCCCATGTAAACGCACACGCTGAGCATTTCATCGAACTCGGCGCGCGTGCATTGCAGCTTTTGTAAAGCCTTGACGTGAAAGCCGATGCAGCCAGAGCAGTGCTGTGTGATACCTATAGCCAAGGCAATCAGTTCTTTATGTTTGGCACTGACGTCGCCTTCGGCCATGGCCGCACGCGCTAAGTTTCCAAAAGCCTGCATGGCTTCTGGTTCTGCCTTGCGCAGTGGGACTAAATTTTCATTGATATTTTTAATCAATTCGATATGGTCGAAGGTACTCATGAGCTGTTTCCTTAAAATTGACTGGCTCTTGCATTATACCCTATGGAGTATTTTAAGTGTGCACTAAAAACACGCTTTATCCGTCCAAATCAATTACCGCAGCCAGTTCCACGCCAACAGGCGCGGCGTAATCTGCGATGACCCACGCGCGGCTGAGGTGGTCTGTGGCTTCTGCCAACAACTCTTTTACAAAACCAAT
>CBDUEA010000360.1:0-2596 GCA_965365965.1 uncultured Polaromonas sp.
CAACGCCAAAGCCCTGCGCGCATTGGCCGTTTTTGGCAACAAACGCGCCGCCACTTTGCCCGATGTACCAACCGCCAAAGAAGCGGGTTTGACCAAGATGCAAGCGGCCTCGTGGAACGCCTTGGCAGCACCCGCCAAAACCCCCAAAGACATTGTGGCCAAGCTCAACCAAGCGGCAACGACAGCCTTGGCCTCGCCCGATGTAAAAAAACGTCTGGCTGACTTGGGTGTAGATGCAGGTGCCAGCAGCCCGGAGCAACTCTCTGAGTTACTCAGTGCTGAAATCAAACGTTGGGGCGATGTGATCAACAGTGCCCGTATTCCAAGGCAGTAAATTCAATTTAATGTAAAGTATTTACTATTAAAAATATAGCAAACTATTGAATAAATACGCCTGCTACAACCATATTTACCTTATAAATAGCGTATTTTGACAGTTTTTAGCTCACACTGAGGCTAAAACGCCAAGCAAGCGTATTTACCCCCGCTTCGGCAGCATGCGTAGCAGGGTGTCGTCTTTCACGAGGTAGTGGTGGTACAGACCCGCCAGTGCGTGAAAACCAATCAAAAAGTAGCCCGCCGTACCAACTGCCTCATGAACTTCTTTGATGCTGCGGGCTAATTCTTTGTTTTCGCCAATCAGCGCCGGCAACTGCAACCCGAAGAAGGGAATCGGCTTGCCGCTGGCGCTCAAGATCAACCATCCCGCGATGGGCAAACCCAACATCAGCGCGTACAAAGCCAAGTGCATGGCTTTAGCCGCCAAGTTTTGCAAGGCTGGCGGATTCGGAGTGATGCGGGGTGAAACACTGGTCAGTGTGACCACGATGCGCACCAACACCGTCGCCAGTACCGTCAAACCCATCATGAAATGCCACGTTTTCATCAGCTCGCGGGCGTCGCTACCCTTGGGAAACAGGCCTTTCAAGTTGATGAAAGCATAAACCCCGATGAACAAAAGCACTGTCAACCAGTGCAACGCGATGGACAGTGACCCGTAACGGTGGGTGGTATTGCGCAGTGTCATATCAACTCCTAAACTTTAGCGATCTAGGGTTTACTCTAACCAGCATTTCTTAGCGCTAGCTTAGCAAATGCGTCAAGATATGCAAATTTATGTAAAAGTCACCTCTCACAAAAGTAGCCTTTAACTTTATCTTTAGCTATTGGGAATCATCGCCAGCAAATCCGTTTCCCCCACATCCACGCCCGCTTGCATGAGCAGTGTCGTCGCCTGCCCCCGATGGTGGGTTTGATGATTGAAGAAGTGCATCACCAAGTTGCCCATGTTTTTCGCTTTGGCCTCGCCTTTGGTGTTGGCGTAACTCAAAGTGTGTGACAAATCGTCTGCTGTCAACGACGACGCCCAGCTTTGAATCGTCGCATCTAGCAGCTGCCTACGCTCACGCAAGGCCGCAAAATCTGCAAAAAGAAGCTGGTTCAAGGCCGTCGGTGCAGGTAAGTCGCGTACCACTTGCAAAGCTTGAGGCTGCGCCGGATGCACTGCAAAGCGCTTGAGCCATATCGTGTCGCCCACGACCAGATGGTTCAGCGTGCCCAACACCGAACCAAAAAATGCGCCCCGGTCAGCCGCCAAAGCCTCGCTAGATAACGTGGCCGCTGCGTCGTACAGCTTGGCATTCATCCATGCGTTGTACTGAGCCATGAGGACAGTGTGGGTGCATAGTGTCGAGGTCATTTGTAGCTCGGCGGATTCAATCACGAAGTGCAACACGGTTTAAAGACAGATGAAACACCTCGTACGGGGATTTAAATCCTAATCTTTGACGAGGCCGATAATTCAAACGGTTTTGTATCATTGTAATTTCTTCATCAGTGACACTCGCCATGGATCGTTTCTTCGGCACATATTGGCGCAATAAGCCATTGAAGTTCTCGTTCGAACCACGCTGCCAGCTGCAATAAGGCTTGGCAAAGTAGCCTGTACTGCTGAGCTTTTTATCAATCCAGGCATGTCTTGCAAACTCTTTGCCGTTGTCATAGGTCAAGGTTTTGACCCGGGCTTTGTAGGGTTCAAGCAATTTCACAATGGCTTTGCTGACTAACTTTGCAGTTTTGTTCTGAACTTTAGCGATCAAGCCAAAGCCGCTCTTACGCTCCACCAAGGTCACGATGGCTTGCTTGTGATTGACGCCGATGACGGTATCGACCTCCCAGTGCCCAACTTGACTGCGATTCTCAACATGCGCTGGGCGCTGTTCGATGCAACGTCTGCCAATGATTTGGCCGCGTCTGTCTTGACCTTTGCCGTAGCGCTTTCGTCTCTTCTTTTGGCAACGCAAGTGCTTGTAAAGCTGACCGCTTTGAGCTTTGTCGGCATAGATGCGTAAGTACAGGGTCTCATGGCTGATCGGTAGTTTGCCTGCAATTTGCTCCGGACTCCACTGCAAATTCAGCATATGAATAGCCAGAGTCAGCACCCAAGGTGCTATTTGCGTCGCATTGCGGCTGTTCTTGGCTCGTTGGGCTGCAAAAGCACAGGCTTGCTTGGGGCGGTAGTTCTTACTGCCTGTGCCATGTTTGAGCTCACGGCTAACCGTGGATTTGTGTCGCCCCAAGATACTGGCTATCTTGC
>CBDUEA010000361.1:0-2584 GCA_965365965.1 uncultured Polaromonas sp.
GGTCTAAATCGCGCTGAATATCAGCTTCACTGAGCAACATACCGGGAGGACATCCATCGATGATGCAGCCGATGGCTGGGCCGTGGGATTCACCAAAGTTGGTGACTGCAAAGAGGGTTCCGAAGGTATTGCCTGACATATTGTTATAGATTTTAAGCGCAATGCAGAAGAACTCGTTAAATTTTGCAGTACAATTGCTGCATGGCGGAGTGTGGCGCAGCCTGGTAGCGCACCTGGTTTGGGACCAGGGGGTCCAAGGTTCGAATCCTTGTACTCCGACCAAAAAACATCAAGGGTTAGAAGCAAATTTTGTTTCTAACCCTTCTTTGTTTGCGAAATACTATTTCTGGATTACGACTTCGTCATTTGTCTCCAAATGAGCCAAGAATCTTTAGCACATCACGTGCAAAACCTCCTTACTGCCTATTTTTGGAGTGACGACACCATCCGCAGTCGAAGCGTGAGTCAGGTCGTGTTAACCAGCATGCTGGACGTACCTGTTCCTAGTGCGCATCTCATTGCCGACTGGGAAAGAGAAATTGTTCGCTTGGACCTCCAACCTGGAGATGTGGAGGCTTTGCCTTTGGCGAGAAAGAGAGCGCGTTGGCCAGACTACATGACTTGTGTGCAGACAATGTCCGACTGGATGGCTGCACTCGGAGTCGGCGATGTCCTCCTAAAAAGCGAGGTTGCGCTCATGGCTTGCCGGGGTGCGACATACCACCATGATGCTGAACACTATGGCGGAAAAGCTTTTTGCAATCTTTTTTTATGCGAGGATAGGGGCCTAGATTTGCATTTTCCAAATTTAGACCTCCGATTCCCACTGACTCGGGGCCTAGCTGTAATCTTTGATACTGCTCAGCCGCATGCTGTGATTCAGCGCGGCAGTAGATGTTTTAATGAGGCAGATTTTGCATTCGACCAGAATTGCAATCAATTATTTCTATCTTGGGAACTTCCCATCGAGGATGTCCAGTTGTCGCGCGCGCTTGGTGTCGACTTTGACATTGATCTCTCGACTGCGTCAAAGTCGAGAGAGGAGCAAGTTTGTCTAGACGGTAAACTCGCCCTTGTTTGTCCAGATACTGGTCTATGGAGTCAAACGCAAGGCTGATGGTTCTGTCCCAATATCACCCGACTGACAATAGTTGCATCAAAGTGGCACGACGGTACCTTCAGCATGTCATCAATCTGCACGGTTTGCCAGAAAGGATCATCTTCAACAAAGAAAGGAGAACACTCTGGCCAACGTATGGCTGAAGTTGCCCCTGTCTACCGGACAGTGTGAGCTTCTTGATTGAAGCTTTGTGGTGTTGCTTGGTTCAATTTTATATCTTCATTGTCTAAAGCCTTTTCAAAGTTGTTCGGTGACATGTAATTAATACCGCTGTGACGGCGCAACGGGTTGTACCAAGACTCAATCCAAGTGAAGACCGTCAGCCGAGCCTGCGACTTCGTTTGCCAGCTACGCCGGTTGATCAATTCACACTCTAGGCTTGCAAAGAAGCTCTCAGCCATCGCATTGTCATAGGCATCGCCCACCGTGCCCATAGAGGGTTTCACACCCATCTCAGCACAGCGCTTGCCAAATGCCAAGCTGGTGTACTGGCTGCCCTGATCTGAGTGGTGAATCACCGATTCAGGCCTACGCGTGGTGATTGCCATGTTCAGCGCAGCAATCACCAAGTCAGAGGTCATCTGTTCACTAAACGCCCAGCCCACCACTTTGCGGCTATGAACATCAATGACCACAGCCAAGTAAATAAAGCCCGCCCAAGTAGGCAGATAGGTCATGTCAGCTACCCACAGTTGATTGATGCAGCTGGCTGTGAATTGTCGTTTAACCAGATCAGGTGCTGCTCGTTGGGATTTGTTACGCTGGGTGGTAATGCACCAGCCACGTCGCCTGCTAATACCGCGCAAGCCCGCTAATCGCATCAATCGTTCAATACGTTTGAGGTTGACGACTTCACCCATATCGATGATTTCAGCTCGGATGCGGTGTCTGCCATAGGTGCAGTCGCTCATCTGGTGGATCTGACGGATACGTTGGGTCATGACTTGATCGTCAATACTGCGTTTACTAGGCCTACCGCGACACCATTCGTAGTAAGCACTACTGGAGACATTTAGATGTTTGCACATGGCATGCGTCGGTAGAACGGCCTGGTTTGCTTGGATCAGCGCGTAGATGTCTTCTCTACGGTGTTGTCCTTGTTCGCAAACCAGGCCGTAGCCTTTGCAAGTATGTCGCGTTCTTGGGTGATCTGACGCACTTGGCGACGAAGTTGGGCCAACTCTTGCCGCTCGGCCGTGGTCAACGGCGCATCGGGCTTACCGCCGCCCAGTGCATCAGCTTGCGCTTGGCGTACCCAAGCACTGATGCTGGTTTCGTGGCATCCGAAATCTCTGGCTAGCTCGCTGGGGTTGCGTCCAATACCGACTAATTCGACCATTTGTTGGCGAAATTGGGGTGGATATGCCCCGCGTCTTTGTTTCATAAATTACTCCTTTGACAGAACAATAATATGTCGGGTCTAAAGGGGCAACTTCTACTTCAGTTCCACGTATAAGAGAGTCC
>CBDUEA010000362.1:0-2580 GCA_965365965.1 uncultured Polaromonas sp.
GTCTTATTACCTAAGCTTGCCTTGCAAGAAGGGTGCAAGCCGGATCCTGAAGGCGGTTTCCGCATTGTCACCAACACGGGTGCAGAAGGCGGGCAAGAAGTGCATCATATGCATTGGCATGTCATGGGTGGGCCGCGTCCTTGGTTGCGTGGTTAGTTTTATTTACAAAAAATTGCATATAGCAATTTAAACAGTCGGTTTTATAAGTTATTTCATTTTCTCTAGGAGATTGTTATGGGTTCATTTTCTATTTGGCATTGGTTGATCGTTTTGCTGATCGTGGTCATGGTCTTTGGTACCAAAAAACTTAAAAATATGGGCTCGGACCTTGGCGGCGCTGTCAAAGGCTTCAAAGATGGCATGAAAGATGGTTCCGCGCCTGATGACACACCGGCTGCACAAGTGACGTCTGCTGCAGATGCTTCTAAGACGACGATTGACGTTGAAGCCAAACAAAAACTGTGATTGATTTAGGAATTTCCAAAATCGCGCTGATTGGCGCTGTGGCCTTGATTGTGATCGGGCCAGAAAAACTGCCGCGTGTTGCGCGAACCGTGGGCACGTTGCTGGGGAAGGCACAGCGTTATATTTCTGACGTTAAAGCTGAAGTGAGTCGTTCGATAGAACTGGACGAACTCAAGAAGATGAAAGAAACCATGCAAGATGCTGCGCATGATGTGAGCAATTCAATTCACAGCGGTGTGCAGGACTTTGAAAAAGACTGGGCAAATGTAACGGGTGAGGCCGGCTCTGCAAATTACCCCACAGAGGCGATGAGCCCTTTTTATCCATCCTACAAGCTTCCGAAAAAGAAATGGCGCGTCAAACAAGGAGCGATGCCGAATTGGTACAAAGCGCATACAGGCGTTCGTACCAAAGCCTTGTCTGGTGCGGCTCGCGTGGCTAAATTTAGACCGCATTCAAACAGTACCAACGCTTAGCGCAAAATTGCATTGTTCAACGTACGGATATCCAACTAATCCACTGAATTTGTTTGACCTACAAATTCAACAGGACTGAATCAACACCCCATGGCAGACGCTAAATCAAAAGAAGACGAACTCGCAGGTACTGAACAACCTTTTGTGCAACATTTGATGGAGTTGCGCGATCGTTTGATAAAGATAGTGCTGGCCATTGGTGTTGTTGCCATTGGCTTGGCTATTTATCCAGGGCCTGGTGCTTTGTATGACATCATGGCAGCACCTTTGGTTGTTCACTTGCCCAAAGGGGCGACATTGATCGCTACCTCGGTGATTTCGCCTTTTTTAGTGCCGCTGAAAATCATGATGATGACGGCTTTTTTGATCGCTTTGCCCGTTGTGTTGTGGCAGGGTTTGTTGGTTTTCGCACCCGGTTTGTACATGCACGAGAAAAAGTTGGTGTTGCCGCTGGTTGTTTCAAGCACGCTCTTGTTTTTAGTCGGTATTTTGTTTTGCTACTACTTCGTTTTCGGGCAAGTCTTTAAATTCATCCAAAGCTTTGCACCCAAAAGTATCACAGCGGCGCCTGACATTGAAGCCTATTTGAGCTTTGTCTTGAGTATGTTTTTAGCTTTCGGCATGGCCTTTGAGGTGCCGATCGTGGTGGTGGTGCTGGCTCGCATCGGTATTGTGACGGTTCAGCAACTCAAAGACTTTCGCGGTTACTTTGTAGTGCTGGCCTTCATCATTGCAGCCATCGTCACCCCGCCAGATGTAGTCTCTCAACTGGCCTTGGCTATACCCATGGTGGCCTTGTATGAGTTGGGAATTTGGGCGGCGCAGTTGTTCATCAAGCATACGCAAGCTCCAGCAGACCCCATCGAACCTACGTAGCTCAAAAATAGTAGGTTTTTTGTCGTTTCTGGCTACAATAGTGTTTTGATTGACGTTTACGTAAACGTCAATTGCCGAGAATTGCCTCAACAGCCTTTTGGAGACACGCCATGAACCTACCCGGACTCAATTTTCAACTCGGTGAAGACATTGACGCATTGCGTGATGCCGTCCATGACTTTGCGCAAGCTGAAATCGCTCCGCGAGCTGCAGAAATCGACAGCAGCGATCAATTCCCCATGGATTTGTGGCAAAAAATGGGTGATTTAGGCGTTCTGGGCATCACGGTGCCTGAAGCCCTAGGTGGTGCGGGCATGGGCTACCTGGCGCATATGGTGGCGATGGAGGAAATCAGCCGCGCTTCTGCTTCTGTGGGTTTGAGTTATGGCGCGCACAGCAATTTATGTGTGAACCAAATCAACCGCAACGGTACCGATGAGCAGCGCAAAAAATACCTGCCTAAATTGATCAGTGGCGAGCATGTCGGTGCTTTGGCCATGAGTGAGCCCGGTGCGGGTTCTGACGTGATCAGCATGAAACTCAAAGCGGAAGACAAAAACGGTTATTTTTTGCTTAATGGCAGCAAAATGTGGATTACCAATGGACCCGATGCGGACACTTTGGTGGTTTATGCCAAAACTGAGCCAGAGCTGGGTGCGCGGGGTGTGACGGCTTTTTTGATTGAAAAGAGCATGCCAGGATTCTCAATTGCCCAGAAACTGAATAAATTGGGCATGCGTGGCAGCCATACGGGCGAATTGGT
>CBDUEA010000363.1:0-2563 GCA_965365965.1 uncultured Polaromonas sp.
CCAGAAACTCAACGCTGCCTACGACACTAAATTCGGCTTCCCTTTCATCCTTGCAGTTCGCGGTCCCAGAGGTCTAGGGCTCCAAAAATCAGAGATTATTGCCACCTACGAACGACGAATAGACAACCACCCTGACTTTGAGCTAGCTGAATGTCTGCGCAACATCCATCGTATCGCTGAGATCCGTCTCAATGACAAGTTCGGACATGAACCGACATTGGGCAATGAAGTTTGGGACTGGGCTGAGCGCTTGGCAACCAACAGCGACCCAGGTTATGCAGAGCGCGGCGAATTGACCGTCACCTATTTGACCGACGCACACCGCGCCTGCGCACAGCGACTGGCTCACTGGATGCGTGCCGATTGCGGCTTTGATGATGTAGAGATTGATGCCGTCGGCAACGTCGTTGGCGTATACCATGGCACCGACCCGCAAGCCAAGCGCCTATTGACCGGTTCGCATTACGACACCGTCCGCAACGGCGGCAAATATGACGGCAGGCTGGGTATCTTAGTGCCAATGGCCTGCGTGCGTGAACTGCACCGTCAAGGACGCCGCCTGCCTTATGGCTTTGAGGTGGTTGGTTTCGCTGAGGAAGAAGGGCAACGGTACAAAGCCGTGTTCCTCGGCTCAGGCGCACTAACGGGTCATTTCGACAACACTTGGTTAGAGCAAAAGGATGCAGACGGCATCACCATGCGTGAAGCGATGCTGCATGCCGGTCTGTGCCCTGAAGATATTCCAAAGCTTCAGCGCGACGCTAGCCAATATCATGGTTTTATTGAAGCGCACATCGAGCAAGGCCCCGTACTCAACGAGATGGACTTGCCACTAGGCATCGTGACATCCATCAACGGCAGCGTGCGCTATTTGGGTGAAATCATCGGCATGGCAAGTCATGCCGGTACAACACCCATGAACCGCAGATGTGATGCGGCTACTGCAACCGCAGAACTAGCCCTCTACGTTGAAAAGCGCGGTGGTTCTGTGCCCAACCTTGTAGCCACGGTGGGTATGTTTGAAGTCCCAAGCGGCTCCATCAACGTGGTGCCGGGTCGCTGCAAATTCAGCCTGGACATTCGCGCGACGACCAATGAAGTACGGGATGCTTGTGCAAACGACATCAGCAACGAACTGCAGGCTATCTGTGCACGACGTGGTCTGCACTTCAAACTTGAAGAGACCATGCGTGCTGCCGCAGCGCCTAGTGCGCCCGTATGGCAAAAGCGCTGGGAACGTGCTGTCGAGACGCTAGGATTGCCTCTGTTTCAAATGCCCAGCGGCGCAGGCCATGACGCGATGAAACTGCATGAAGCAATGCCACAAGCTATGCTGTTCATGCGCGGTTTAAACTCCGGCATCAGCCATAACCCGCTAGAAGCCATCACCAACGACGACACTGAACTGTGCGTTCGCGCCTTTCAAAACATGCTTGATCAATTTGCAGCGGAGCTGTCATGACTTTACCCGCTCAATACGACGCACTCGATGCTTGGGTTGATACCCATTTCGACGAAGAAGTGAGTTTCTTGCAAGAGTTGGTGCGCGTTCCTACAGATACGCCGCCAGGGAACAACGCACCGCACGCCGAGCGTACGGCTGAGCTACTTGCTGCCATGGGCATCACCACTGAAAAGCATGCTGTACCCGCCGCCGAAGTGCAAGCAGCAGGACTAGAAAGCATCACCAACTTGATCGTGCGCCGCCACTATGGTGAAGGCAAAACGATTGCCCTCAACGCCCACGGTGATGTGGTTCCGCCCGGCGATGGCTGGACGCATAAGCCCTATGGTGGCGACATTGTGGATGGCAAAATTTACGGCCGCGCAACTGCCGTCAGCAAATCTGACTTTGCAACCTTCACCTTTGCCATGCGAGCTTTGGAATCACTGAAAGCCAAACTGGCCGGCACGGTGGAACTCCACTTCACCTATGACGAGGAATTTGGCGGCGAACTCGGACCGGGCTGGTTGCTCAGCCAAGGCCTGACCAAGCCCGATATGATGATCGCAGCCGGCTTCAGCCACGACGTGGTCGTCGCACACAATGGTTGCCTGCAGTTGGAAGTGACCGTGCATGGCGACATGGCCCATGCGGCGATTCCTGACAGCGGCACCGATGCGATGCAAGGCGCAGCACAGATACTGAACGCACTGTATGCCTTGAACTACGACTACCTCAAAGTGACGTCAAAAGTAGAAGGCATCACACACCCTTACCTCAATGTGGGTCAAGTCAACGGTGGCACCAACACCAACGTGATTCCGGGCAAGGTGGTGATCAAGATGGATCGTCGCATGATCCCCGAAGAAGACCCAACAGAAGTGGAAGCCTCGCTGCGCAAAACCATCGAGCAAGCGGCCGCCGCGTTTAAATCACCGCGTGGTGGTCAAAAAATTCACGTGGACGTGAAGCGCCTGTTGTTGGCAAAGTCTATGAAGCCTTTGGCCAGTAACAAGCCCTTGGTTGATGCGATCCAAAAGCACGGCCAAACCATCTTTGGCGAACCTATCCCCGCTTTGGGCACACCGTTGTACACGGACGTGCGTCTGTATGTCGCGC
>CBDUEA010000364.1:0-2555 GCA_965365965.1 uncultured Polaromonas sp.
GCCCTACTGGGGAGAGTGGCAGTATCAAGACCAATTGACACTGGGCGATGCTGGAGGTGTGAAACCCAAGCGCGGTAAGTCCAACACGCTAACAATTGCTCGACCCATTCACCCACTGATGAGCATGCCCCTTGCTGAAATCACCACAGAGGTGATTGAGGATTGGGCAGCAACTGAGGCAAAGACGCGCAAGAGCGTTGCAAGACGTGCACATAGCTGTTTAAAAACCTTCTTTTCGTGGTGCTTGGAGCAGAAGGAATACCGAGTTTTCTTCAAGATAAACCCCGCCAAAACCAAGAAATCAAAAGAGGTGTTGGGCCGTCCTATTGTGCGAAAGGATGTGCTGCAGCGTGAGCAACTGACGTTATGGTTTAGTCATGTGCGACAGATTCAAAATCCCGTCATAAGTGCCTACCTGCAATGCTTACTATTGACGGGAGCAAGGCGCGAAGAAATGGCCGCATTAAAGTGGGAGGATGTAAATTTCCAATGGAACGGCCTTGACTTGAAAGACAAGATTGAAGGCCGTCGCGCCGTGCCTTTGACGCCGTATGTAAGATGTCTAATTGAAGGGCTGCCCCGTCGCAATGAATGGGTTTTCTCAAGCGTGCTGATACTGGAGCTGGATGACAAGACAGCATTACGACGTGCCCGCTATCACATGCGTAAAGGGCATGCCGCGCCAGTAGGTGCCGTCGCAACCCGCAGCGCATCAGGCCGATTGATGGATCCTAGCAACGCCCACCGTAAAGCGTGCGCTGCTGCCGGGCTTGAATTGACGTTACACGGGCTTCGCCGTTCGTTCGCCAGTCTGTGCGAGTGGCTGGACATCCCCGGCGGTATCAGTGCACAGATTCAAGGGCATGCACCCCAGGGTGTGCGCGAGCAGAATTACATTCGCCGACCTCTGGACCTGCTGCGTGTCCATCATGAAAAAATCGAGGCTTGGATACTTGAACAGGCTGGGATTGTGTTTGAGGCCAAGGCTGGGGCTGGCGGTCTGAGGGTGATGGTCAGATGATGTCCGTTGAGATTAATAGATTTGTAACCCATAAATCACAATAGCCATGCTCGCTTGCGCACATCTCTTATAGCTGGTGCAGGGCGCTCTTAGGAAATACTGCCCTGAGAAAGACCGATGCCAAAAGCACGCCACCATCCAGCTTACTTGCCAGAGATTTGTACTGATCGTCAGACACGTTAGCTAGATAAACTGAGAGATCAGTCGGCCAGCCTCCTCATCGGTGATTTTTAGCTTGTCCGAGCCAGAGTTAGGCTTACAACCGGGACTTATTGAACCAAATACAAATAGACCGACAGTACGGCCTTGAACTAGGCGTGGCTGACATGTCCATTTAGGCTTGAATTTTTAAAAATACTGCTGTTGAGAGTGGTTTTTAACAATCAAATTTTGCCCTGATATTATAGGAGTTAGCTTAAGGCACTGCGTTGAATTAGTAAACGAATTGGGTGCTTTTGTCGTGTTTGATGCTAAGAAAATGAAAATAGCGTATGCGACCAAGCACAGAACCAGACCAAGACGATTCACGAGCTGAAAGTCTAAGAGGTCAGTAGCCGTCTTACCGATTTAGCATTCTTAAGTCCATATGCCAACAGTAGACTCAAGCGATTTGGTGACTACCCAACCGACCTGAAACCCGAGGCGTTGACGGCTCAGACAACCCTGTAAATCTAAGATCTTGTCGATGTAACAGTTTTGTGCGCTAATCTCACCGGCTTGCCTATTTGTCATAAAGCAGGCTGTTGGGAAGATCAAGAATGATAAATTTACTTAAAACCTCATTTTTTTCAGGTCTTCAATATTTGCAATTAAAGTTTGTACAATTCTGTTTGTGAAAAAAATGGTGTGTTACTTGTTGTTGGTTTGGATGACACTGATGTCTATTGGTGTAAATGCGCATGTCAACAGCTATGACGCGCATGAAACTTTTCACATCCAAGACCAAGCATTTCAAGAAGCGCAAAATCAAGCAACAACTGATGCGATCACGCCAGCGGATGCTAGCCATACGGATATCTGCTACCAAAGCCATTGCGGTCATGGCCACACGACGGGAATGCTTAACGGGAATGGTGTCTGCATAAAAACAGATACTGCAGCAACTGTTCCAACTCACCGTGCAAGCTGGGCCAGCAGTCCTATCGCTTGTGATATTGAGCGCCCCAAATGGCCTTTCACCACGCCCGCCGTGGTGAATCTTTTGAGCTAGCGCGCCAACAGTTAATTGCGCGCAAGGCGCAAAGGTTCACTGAAGTTTGATTGACTTCGGAGAACACTCTTGTCTATTTTTTCTTGTTCCAATAAGCACCAACGCTTTCGTAATTCGCTGGCCATTCAGTTGGCCATATCATTTGAGCTTTCCTTGTTCGCGTTTAGCGCTTCAGCTCAAACTGCTGCCCAAGCACCCAGCTTGAAACAAGCACTCGATGCAGCATGGCAATTCAGCACCTTGTCTCGTTCTGAAAGCAATCGCCGCAGCGAGCTGGCCGCCAAACAAAAAGCGGCCAATAGCTGGATTTCAGGAGAGCCCGTG
>CBDUEA010000365.1:0-2554 GCA_965365965.1 uncultured Polaromonas sp.
CTGCAAGCGCCTGAGATCCGTTTTTTGCCAGAGCAGAACCGGCTGAATGCACTGATGATGGTGGAGGCCAGTGGCCAAGCCTTGAACCGCAATCAAGCGGGCACCCTTGAAGTGGAATTTGCTTTACGCTATGAGGTGAGTGATCGCACACTTCGGGCGACAGCCATACGCTTCAAGCGTTTGAACTTTCCTGGGCTGCGACCCGTTGCCTCGGACATGTTGAACTTGTACGGCCCTACCTTGAGCGAAAAGGCCTTGCTTGAAGTCGTGCTGCATAACTTGAAGCCGCAAGACCTTGGCATGGCCGAAGGCTTAGGCCTGCAGCCAGGCAGCCTGACTGTGACAGACAAAGGACTGGTGGTGGATTTTGTGGCCAAAGCGCCCTCAGCACCTTAAGACTCTAAAAGCTCACCTCAATCCAAATTTGCATAGTATTCTTCGGAACCCATTTCACAATTTTCCACCATCAACCCAAAGAGGAGATAGCAATGTTCAGTCACGTGATGTTTGGCGTCAATGATCTTGAAAAATCCAAAAAATTCTACGACGCGCTGCTCGGCTCGCTGGGCATAGCTCCAGGCGTGGCCAACACGACTGCCGGCAATATCAAACGCTATTTCTACCGAAGCCCCACAGGCAGCTTTGGCATCACCACGCCCATCAATGGTGAGCCCGCCACGAACGGCAATGGCAGCACGCTCGGCTTTGCCATGGCAACGCCTGAACAGTGCGATGCTTTTCATGCAGCTGGCGTCGCCAACGGCGGCACCCCCTGTGAAGACCCGCCGGGCTGGCGCGAAGGCTCCGTGGGCCGCTTGTACCTGTGCTACCTGCGCGACCCCGATGGCAACAAAATTTGCGGCCTGCATAGGCCAGCGAAATAAAGCGGCGTCAATTACAAGCACATAAAAAAACGCACCCACGGGTGCGTTTTTCGTGATTATGTTTCCGTTTTATTTAGAAACGACACGTACCATCTCCAAGCACTTGTTCGAGTAGCCCCACTCGTTGTCATACCAAGCCACGATCTTGACGAAAGTGCCATCCAAAGCGATGGACGCATCCGCATCAAAAATCGAGGTGCGGGTGTCGCCACGGAAGTCGGTCGCCACAACTTTGTCTTCGGTGTAGCCCAACACGCCCTTCAAAGCGCCTTCAGCTTGCGCTTTCATCTCAGCGCAAATCTCAGCCATGGTGGCTGCGTTGTTCAGCTCGCAGGTCAAGTCAACCACTGACACGTCAGACGTTGGCACACGGAAAGACATGCCGGTGAGCTTTTTGTTCAGCTCAGGAATGACCACGCCCACCGCTTTGGCTGCGCCAGTAGAAGATGGGATGATGTTTTCCAAAATACCACGACCACCGCGCCAGTCTTTGTTGCTCGGGCCGTCGACCGTTTTTTGGGTTGCTGTGGCAGCGTGAACAGTCGTCATCAAACCGCGTTTGATACCCCATTTGTCGTTCAAGACCTTGGCCACAGGTGCCAAACAGTTGGTGGTGCACGAGGCGTTGGAGATGATGGCTTCGCCTTTGTAGGTGTTGTGGTTCACGCCAAACACAAACATGGGGGTGTCGTCTTTGCTCGGTGCAGAGAGGATGACTTTTTTGGCGCCCGCATCCAAATGCTTCTGCGCGCCGGCTTTGTCGAGGAACAAACCGGTTGACTCAATCACCACGTCCGCACCGACTTCGTTCCACTTCAAGTTGGCTGGGTCGCGCTCTTGCGTCAAGCGGATTTTTTTGCCGTTCACGATCAAGGTGTTGCCTTCAACCGACACGTCACCTTTGAAGCGACCATGCACCGAGTCGTATTGCAGCATGTAGGCCAGGTATTCTGGCTCGAGCAAGTCGTTGATGCCGACGACTTCGATGTCGTCAAAGCTTTGAATCGCCGAGCGAAGCACGTTGCGTCCGATGCGGCCAAAGCCGTTGATACCGATTTTGATGGTCATGTCACATACTCCTAGAGGTTGAAAATACGATAAAAGAAGACTTCAATTACTTGGTCAGTACTTTTTGCACGGTCTCAGCCACGTTCTCAGCCGTGAAACCAAAGTACTTGAACAAATCAGGCGCTGGGGCGGACTCGCCGTAGGTGTCGATGCCGACGACCGCAGCGCAGCCGTATTTCCACCAGCCGCCCGTCACGCCCATCTCCACCGCAATGCGCGGCAGGCCGGTTGGCAAGACAGAGCTCTTGTAATCGGCAGATTGCTTGTCAAAAGTGGTGTTGCTCGGCATGGATACGACACGAACAGCTATTTTTTTAGTAGCAAGCAGTTCTTGCGCCTTGAGTGCCAGTTGCACTTCAGAGCCGGTGGCGATGATGACGGCTTGCGCCTTTTTCTTCATGCCCACTTCAGACGGCTCAGCCAACACGTAAGCGCCTTTGCTGATGTCCTCTAAATTGGTTTTCGGGGCGTAGCTGATGTTTTGGCGGCTGAGCAACAAAGCGGTCGGTTTGGACTTGTTTTGCAAGGCCACCGCCCAAGCCACAGCGGTTTCAGCCGTGTCACCTGGACGCCAGACGTCCAAGTTTGGAATCAAACGCAGG
>CBDUEA010000366.1:0-2550 GCA_965365965.1 uncultured Polaromonas sp.
CCCCTACGACGATGAAGCTATTGCCGCCGGTCAAGGGACCGTAGGTTTAGAAATGCTGCAAGCTGTCCCAGAACTGGATACCTTGGTGATTGCAATTGGTGGCGGGGGTCTGATCACCGGCGTAGCAACAGCAGCCAAGGCACTCAAGCCTAATATTGAGATTATTGGTGTGCAAACCACCCGCTTCCCAGCCATGTACAACGCCATCAAAGGTGAGCACATGCCTCAAGGAACCAGCAGCATTGCCGAAGGCATTGCGGTTGGCACACCCGGCAAAATTTGCATTGAAACTATCTCCCGCTTGGTGGATGACTTGGTATTGGTTGACGAAGGGGATATAGAGCAGGCAATTGTGATGCTGCTGGAGATTGAGAAAACCTTGGTAGAAGGCGCGGGCGCAGCTGGATTAGCAGCCATTCTCAAGTACCCAGAACGTTTCAAAGGCAAAAAAATTGGCTTGATTTTGTGCGGTGGCAACATTGACCCGCTGTTGTTAGCCGCCATCATTGAGCGCGGCATGGTGCGCGCGGGGCGTTTGGCGCGGATTCGTGTCAGCGCTCGAGACATTCCCGGCATGCTCGCCAAAATAACTGCCACCGTAGCGCAAGCGGGGGCCAACATTGATGAGGTACACCACCAACGCGCCTTTACCGGCTTGGCGGCACAAAACGTTGAAATCGAACTGGTCATGCAAACCCGTGGACCTGCGCATATTGCGCAAATCATGGAACAACTGCGCAGTGAAGGATTGGAAGTCGCTGAAGTTTGAAGAGCTAGCATTTTGCTGCAATCTTGCCTGATGCTGACTTTCTAGTAATTTGGCTGAGGTGTGCGAGAATCGCAAAAACTACAATTCGTGACAAATCATGACTGACCACTCGACAAGCACTTCAACTGCAACGGCCACAGCCATCGAATCGACGCCTAAGGATGCAGTTGCGACCTTGCGAAAACGCCCCAAACCGGGTGAGCGGCGAGTTCAAATTTTGCAAGCGCTGGCGCAGATGCTGGAGAGTTCAGGTACAGAGCGCATCACCACTTCGGCTTTGGCGGGGCGTCTAGAAGTCAGTGAAGCCGCTTTGTACCGACACTTTGCCAGCAAAGCGCAGATGTTTGAGGCTTTGATTGACTTCATCGAGCAGTCTGCCTTCAGCCTGATCAACCAAATCACCGAACGGGAGCCCAACCCCGCCGTCCAAGTCGCCAAGCTGCTGGTGATGCTGTTGCAGTTTGGCGAGAAAAACCCAGGCATGGCACGCGTCATGGTGGGCGATGCTTTGGTGTTTGAAAACGAACGACTGCAACAGCGTATGAACCAGTTTTTTGACAAGTTTGAGTCTGGCCTTAAGCAAAGTCTGCGTTTGGTGTTTGAAGCGCAAGGCTCGCCGACACCCAGTGTTGACGCGGCGGTTAAAGCCTCGGTACTGACCGCCTTTGTGGTTGGGCGCTTGCAGCGCTTCACCCGCTCTGGCTTCAAACGCTTGCCAAGTGAACATTTAGAAGCCAGTTTTGCGCAGTTGAATGTTATTTAACCCGTAAATTTATTGCTAATTAGTTAGCTTAACATTTGAACAGGCTGGAGAGTCAGCAAGATATGACTAAAACTACAGCCAGCGTTTTTCATAATTAGATTCTTCGTTAAGAGTTTTTATAATCTGTGCATCGACTTTGTTAATCGCGGTTTGCTGAGTTGCTGTGAGCTGGTGTACCTTTGTCCTTTGCCAAGATGAATTGAATCATGATTTTCTTCACACTTGCTTCTTTAATGCCTGTGACTACATGATCTAAGGTTAGATTGTTACCGGTTCAAATTCATACTGTTTCGCACACTTCTAAGCAGAATACAACTTGTTTAAAATGGCAATTTACTTGTCAGAGCAGAGTCAATGAAATTATTTATTCAAATACCGTGTTTCAATGAAGCCGAAACGCTTTCAATAACTCTATCTGCTTTACCGCGCGTTGTTCCTGGATTTAGTTCGGTTGAATGGTTAATTATTGATGATGGCAGCCAAGACGACACTATAAAAGTGGCTAAAGCCAATGGTGTTGACCACATCGTTAGACATATGGGAAATAAAGGACTTGCTAGGGCATTTATGACCGGTTTGGACGAAAGTCTACGCTTGGGTGCAGACGTTATTGTGAATACAGACGCAGACAACCAGTACAACGCAGACGACATCCCCGCTTTGGTTCAACCGATTCTTGAAAATCAAGCTGAGATTGTTGTAGGCGCTCGCCCCATAGCGACCATCGAACATTTCTCACCAATAAAGAAGCTGCTGCAAAAACTTGGCAGTTGGGTAGTACGCGTGGCAAGCAAGACCGACATACCTGATGCACCCAGTGGATTCAGAGCGATGAGCCGTGCTGCAGCACAACGCCTTATAGTTTTCAATGACTACACCTACACGCTTGAAACTATTATTCAGGCTGGTCAAAAAAACATGGTCATTGTATCGGTACCCATTCGTGTGAATGAAGACCTCCGACCCTCTCGTTTGGTAAAAAGCATACCTTCTTACATCAAACGCAGCACCGTGACCA
>CBDUEA010000367.1:0-2534 GCA_965365965.1 uncultured Polaromonas sp.
GAGCAAGGCGGCATGATCAAACACGGCTCTAAAATGATTCAAGCCGTCACCAACGCCAACGTGCCACAAATCACCATCCAATGCGGCGCTTCCTTTGGTGCAGGCAATTACGGCATGTGTGGCCGTGGTTATGCGCCGCGTTTTCTATTCAGCTGGCCGAATGCCAAAACCGCCGTCATGGTTGGTGAGCAAGCAGCACGCACCATGCAAATCGTGGCTGAAGCGGGCTTGGCTCGCAAAGGCTTAACGGCAGATCCTGCAGAATCGCAAGCGCAGTTTGACAAAATTGTGTCTTTGTTCAACTCGCAAGCCGATGCGTTTTATACCTCGGGTTTGTTGTTGGATGACGGCGTGATTGACCCGCGCCACACCCGCGTCATATTAGCGCAATGCTTGACCATGTGCGCGGAAGCTGAGCGCATTCAACTACGCCCCATGCAGTTTGGCGTGGCGCGCATGTAAAGCCATTCATTTCACCACTCACCCACTCTCAATTTATTTACTTCTGGCATCAACATGAACTACACCCATGAGCATTTAGAAATTCAGAAAACCCTCAAACGTTTGATTGACGAAGAAATCAACCCGCATGTGGACGAGTGGGAAGCAGCAGAAATCTTTCCGGCGCATGAGGTCTTCAAAAAGCTGGGGAACTTGGGGCTGCTGGGTCTAACCAAACCCGAAGAATATGGTGGCGCGGGGCTGGATTACTCCTACGCGTTGGCGATGGCGGAAACGCTGGGGCACATCCACTGCGGTGGTGTTCCGATGGCAATTGGTGTGCAAACTGATATGTGTACACCTGCTTTGGCACGTTTTGGTAGCGATGCACTGCGCCGTGAATTCTTGGCACCGGCCATTGCGGGCGACATGGTGGGCTGTATTGGCGTGAGCGAACCGGGTGCAGGCAGTGACGTCTCTTCCATCAAAAGCCATGCCCGCAAAGATGGTGATGATTACGTCATTTCAGGTCAAAAAATGTGGATCACCAACAGCTTGCAAGCCGACTGGATGTGCATGCTGGTCAACACAGGCGATGGCTCCAGCGGTCAGCACAAAAATAAAAGCCTCGTGATGGTGCCTATGCGCGATGGGCCCAGTGGCAAACTTACCAAGGGCATTGAAGTTGCTCAAAAGATTCGAAAAATTGGCATGCATTCCAGCGACACAGGTTTGATTTATTTTGACGAGGTTCGGGTGCCGCAACGCAATCTGATTGGGCAAGAAGGCGCTGGTTTTATGTACCAGATGATGCAGTTCCAGGAAGAACGGCTGTGGGCGGCGGCCAGCGGTTTGCAAAGTCTGACCAATTGCATTGATTGGACGGTGGAATGGGCGCAAGAGCGTAAGTTGTTTGGTGCGACGCTGGCAGACCAGCAATGGGTGCAATTCAAACTGGCCGAGATGAAAACTGAAGTAGAAAGCCTACGCGCCCTGACCTACCGCGCCTGTGAACTGTATGTTCAAGGACAAGACGTGACGGAGCTGGCTTCTATGGCCAAACTCAAAGCGGGGCGGCTGAACCGCATCGTGCCCGATGGTTGTTTGCAATTTTGGGGGGGCATGGGCTACACGCTGGAGAACAAAGTTTCACGCATGTTCCGCGATGGGCGATTAGGCTCGATTGGTGGCGGTGCGGATGAAGTGATGCTTGGCATTTTGGCCAAGATCATGGGCATTGCTAAGAAACCACAGTCGCGCTAATGAGAGTCACAAGCACAACAAACATGACTGCCATCAAACGCTTATTGATTGCCAACCGAGGTGAAATTGCGCGGCGTGTGATTCGCACGGCTCACCGCATGGGCATGAAAACGGTCGCGGTTTATTCTGAGGCAGACGCTCAGGCCTTGCATGTTCAAGAGGCTACGCAAGCCTATGCCTTGGGTGGCAACACTTCTGCAGAGTCTTATCTGCACATTGACAAGCTGATCCAAGCAGCCAAAGCCACTGACGCCGATGCGGTGCATCCAGGCTACGGGTTTTTAAGTGAAAATGCCGACTTTGCACAAGCTGTGGTTGATGCAGGGATGACGTGGGTCGGTCCACCGGCACAGGCGATACGGGCTTTAGGCAACAAGTCCAACGCCAAGCAATTGGCTCTTCAACGCAACGTGCCCTGCTTGCCGGGCTACAACGGCAGCAAAGATGCTGACGGACAATCAGATGCACGATTTGTTGCAGAAGCCAAACGCATCGGCTACCCACTGATGGTCAAAGCCACCGCTGGTGGCGGTGGGCGTGGCATGCGCTTGGTACTCGCGCATGACGCTTTACTTGAAGCTCTCCACAGTGCACGCTCTGAAGCGCTCTCCACCTTTGGCAGTGATGAATTGCTGATAGAACGTGCCCTGTTAGAGCCACGCCATATAGAAGTTCAAATTTTCGCAGATCAGCATGGCCATTGTGTCCACTTGGGTGAGCGCGATTGTTCGGTGCAACGCCGGCATCAAAAAATCATTGAAGAATCGCCCAGTCCAGCTGTTGATGCCGCCTTGCGGGAACGCATGGGACGTTGCGCAATTGATTTGGCT
>CBDUEA010000368.1:0-2525 GCA_965365965.1 uncultured Polaromonas sp.
CAAAGCTTAGAGAGTGTGGTGCTCACCAGCAACGGGAAGTCCCAAGCGCTGGCGGTTGATGATCGTGCCGCCGTTTTGGTGCCCTTTCGTGGCTATGGTGGTGCAGAGGGCGGCTCGTTCAGATACATTTCTGCCGCCGACGTTTTGGCAAAACGAATCGGGGCAAGTGAATTGGCCGGGAAAATCATACTTGTTGGCTCAACAGCGCCCGGTTTGCAAGATTTGCGCGTGACACCTGTTGGACAAACCTATCCTGGTGTTGAAGTTCATGCCAACTTGCTCTCAAGCATGCTCGATGGCCGATCTATTTATAAGCCTGATTACGCCATTGGCTTTGAGCTTGCCATGCTGTTGTTATTGGGTCTATTTTTGGCATTTTCGCTCCCCGCTTTGGGTGCGATAAGTTCGTTGTTACTGAATACGACAATGTTGACTGCGGTTCTAAGTCTGAATTTTTATTTATTTTTAGCGCACAGCATGGCACTACCGCTGGCCTCTGCGCTTTTGCTGGTCTTCGCCACCTACACCTTGAACATGAGTTATGGCTATTTTGTTGAAAGTCGCTCCAAGCGAGAACTCACACAGCTGTTTGGCAGTTATGTGCCGCCCCAATTAGTTGAGGAAATGTTAGAAAATCCGCAAGATCACACCATGAAGGCGGCCAGCAAACATATGACGGTGATGTTTTGCGACATGCGCGGATTCACGCAAATAGCCGAGGAGATGGAGCCCACGCAATTGCAAGACATGCTCAACGGTGTTTTTGGTCAATTCACGGAATTGATCTTGAAACGTCGTGGCACCATCGACAAATACATGGGCGACTGTGTCATGGCATTTTGGGGTGCACCGGTGACGATGCCCAATCACGCTGAGCTTGCCGTGCATGCAGCTTTAGATATAACGCACGCCTTGACGCACATCAATGAGGAACATCGCTCCAAAGGAT
This sequence comes from uncultured Polaromonas sp., assembly GCA_965365965.1. GTDB lineage: Bacteria > Pseudomonadota > Gammaproteobacteria > Burkholderiales > Burkholderiaceae_C > Aalborgiella. Next base: position 950 of record CBDUEA010000368.1, read on the forward strand.
TTCCTGAAATTCGTTTGGGCATTGGCATCAATACCGGCACCATGTGCGTCGGTGATATGGGCTCATTCATGCGGCGCAGCTTTACGGTGGTGGGAGATGCCGTGAATCTGGCTTCGCGCCTTGAAGAGCTCACCAAGATATACGCCGTAGACATACTAACCAGCCAAGCCACACGGAATGAGGCCCCCAGTTTTGTCTGGCAAGAGATTGACAAAGTTCGCGTGGACGGTAAAAAACAAGTGCTGGAAATCTACAAACCGTTTGCGGCTTTGACAACGGATACTGACTTGCCAGCTCGATTTGCAGAGGAACTTGCTTTATGGACGCTGGCGCTGACAGCCTATCGCGCCCAAGATTGGGATCAAAGTCAACAGTATTTACAACAACTAATGGGCATGAATGTGAAAAATACCCTGTATGTCTTTTACGCACGACGGGTAGCTTTGCTAAGATTGAACACATTCGATGCCGCATGGGACGGAACCAGCGACTTTGACGCCATCTAAACCATTTGAAACCTGTCAACTAATTCCATGAACGTTAAAGTTCTAGGCTGCTCTGGTGCCATTGCCCAAGGCTGCCGAACCACTTCTTTTCTATTGGATCATGATGTTTTGATCGACGCGGGGACTGGTGTGTGCGATTTGAGTTTAGAAGAGATGTCGCGCATTGACGATGTCTATTTAACGCATTCTCACCTTGACCATATTTTGGCTTTGCCGCTGATGCTGGACTCTGTAGGTGCGCTGCGCAGCCAGCCCTTACGGGTGCATGCGTCTGCTGCTACCTTAGAGGCTTTGGACAAACACATTTTCAACAACGTCATTTGGCCAGATTTCAGGGTTATCCCCCATCCTGATCGTCCTTACCTCACTTTTCATGAAATTGAGGTTGGTAAATCGAATGTCTCGGGTGGGAAAATCATTGAGGTTTTGCCCGCTGTACACGCTGTGCCAGCCGTGGGCTATGCTGCAGCATCCGTTCCTCGTCTGAACGAAACGCCCGTTTATTGGGTTTTTTCTGGCGATACGGAGCGTAATCCCGCATTTTGGCAGCGTGTGAATGAACTCAATGTCGGTTTATTGGTCATAGAGAATACCTTCAGCAACGATGCACGAGAGCTGGCGCAGTGCAGTCTTCACCTCTGTGCAGAAGTGCTGTTGCAAGAGTTGCAGCTTATTCAATCTAAGAAACCTTATCCCATTTACCTTACACACGCTAAGCCTTCTGAGATGACCGCCATCATGCAAGAAATTGAACCCTACCAGCATCAGCTCGCCTGGCTGCAGGTCAAGAGTTTGAGGTATGAGTTTGCTGGACTATTTCAGCGCGCAGTGCGGCCTCGTAAGGCATGCCAACTAACAGTTCTCAAGGTACATTAACAACTATGGCCACTATCAATAAACCACCTTCGCCGCCTGCACTAGCCGCCGCCAAAGCTGCCGCAGCACCAGCTGCCAAAGCAGCGCCTCGTTCCTTGGGTTTACCAAGTAAATACGACGGCTTGGTGAATGCAGGTGCTATCAGCAAAGCAACGCTGCAAGACTGCATCGACAAACGTGGCGATAGAGACGGC
>CBDUEA010000369.1:0-2497 GCA_965365965.1 uncultured Polaromonas sp.
GCTAAGTCGCTGGTTTTGGTGCCTTCGTCGGCAAAGTGACGTGCACGGATACCGGTGCGCTCCACAATCCAATCGTCACTGGTTTCAACACCGGTGGCCGCGAGTTGGGCAACCAAGTCCGCGTTGGTTAAACGGCGCGGGGGCAAATAACTGCCTGTGCCAGAAATGCGTGCGTATCTTTTTTGAGTTGCGCTTGAAACTGAGGAAGGCATTGAATTCATCGTCCTTTATTATGCAGCGACAAAGCCTTAATTTAACTAAGTGCTTGGTGCAGTGACCGTGATTGCAGATGCGTTAGTGCTTGCCAACAAAGGCGCTGCGTGTGCAATGCGTGTCTGTACGCGAGACACCAAATCATGTGCTGCAGCATCATAGGCGCGGCTCAAAGCATTTTCAAACGCAAACGCATCGGCAGAGCCATGGCTTTTGAAGACCAAGCCCCGCAAGCCCAGCAAAGCAGCACCGTTGTGACGACGGTGATCAAAGCGGTTTTTAAAGGCCTTCAAGACCGAAGAAGCACACACTGCCGCAATTTTGGTCAAAATGTTGCGGGAAAACTCTGCCTTCAAGAAAGTACCCAGGATGGAGGCCAAGCCTTCTACGGATTTGAGCGCGACATTGCCGACAAAACCATCACACACAACGATGTCGACCGTGCCCTTGAAGATGTCATTGCCTTCAACATTGCCGTAAAAATTCAAATCACCCGCTTCAGCCGCTGCACGCAGCAATTCGCCGGCTTTTTTGATGACTTCGCTGCCTTTAATGGCTTCTTCACCAATATTAAGCAAACCAACCGTGGGGGTGTCATTGTCTTTGAGGGCAGAAAGCAAGGCCGAACCCATCACCGCAAATTGCAGCAAATGCTCTGCCGTGCAATCGACGTTGGCACCCAAATCGAGTACCAAAGTAGCTTCGCCTTTGCCATTTGGGATCATACCGGCGATGGCTGGACGATCAATGCCATCCACGGTTTTGAGCACATAACGTGCAATTGCCATCAAAGCACCCGTGTTGCCAGCGGATACGGCGGCTTGAGCAGCACCATTTTTGACTTGCGTGATCGCAACCCGCATCGAGGAGTCTTTTTTCTTGCGCAACGCTACTTCGAGCGAATCATCCATGCCCACCACCTCACTGGCAGGTACGACCGTCGCACGCGGATGCGAAAAACCCGCCAATGCAGCGGGCAAACCTACCATCAGCAACTCGGCTTCAGGATGCTTATCAAGAAATTGACGACAGGCCACCAAAGTAACAATGGGGCCATGGTCACCACCCATGCAATCAACTGCGAGCTTGATCATGCGTGATTTGCAAAAGCTAAGGGGAAGTGCACCAATGAAATCCGGCTATCAATATGGACAGCGCTATAGATTGGTGAACGCAGGCTGTTTTGGCAATTTAGTACGCATGAAGATGCGTGACGCCCAGCCTGCATTTATAGATCTGCAGTTAACTTATTCAGCAGAGCTAGATTTATTCTTCAACACCTGACGACCACGGTAAAAACCGTTCGGGCTGATGTGGTGACGCAAATGTGTTTCACCAGTGGTTGGCTCAACAGCAATACCTGGCACGGTGAGTGCATTGTGTGAACGGTGCATACCGCGCTTAGACGGTGATTTTTTGTTTTGTTGAACGGCCATGATTGGCTCCTTAACTATGACTAAACTAACAATAAAAGCATGAAATCGATGGCGCAGACTCAAATCCTACAGAATGCGCTAAGCCTTCAATTATAGCTGATAAGCAGAATTCAACTGCCTTTTTTAGTTTTGAGTGCTGCTAAAACGGCAAAAGGGTTGGCTTTTTGTTCGCCATCGGGCTCAAAATCAGCATCGCTGGCCACCATTTTAGGCTGAACTGGGCAGACTTCATGCATAGGTACCAAAGGCAAGGCCATCAGCAGTTCGTCTTCAATCAGCTCCAACAAATTAAATTCTCGACTGATGGCCAGTAAATCTTCTTCTGCCGCATCGTCTTGCGCTTCTGCAGTGGCCTCGTCAGCCACAAAACGGTAGGAGCGCTCCACCTCTAGCGCTGAATCAACCTCCGCCAAGCAGCGCTGGCAAATTTGCGGCAGATGTGCTTGCGCTTGAACATGCAACCACACTTGTGAAGCCGACCCCGGACCTTGTGGCCCCTCAACCAACTCGCCCTGCGCCTGCCAATCAATATGGCAAGTTGTTGCTACATCGTTCGTAATTGAAGCAGCCTCCATAACTAAACGCTTGTATTTTTGAAGCGCGTCACGTCCTTGCAGGTTGCCGTTCACTAGCGCCAAACCCGCTACATCTAAGCGCTCAGCCCTGAAATCTTTGTTGGAATCTTGCTTTTTATCTGTCATTTGCTCTGGATAGTTACAGCACTTGGCTGTTTTTAAAGTCTTGTAATAGCCTCAAGTGTAGCAACGAGTGCGAAAATAGCACGCTATGACTTCTCTAGCCACTTCAAACTCGCCTTCACCCGCACCGCAATCTCGAACTTTATCTCG
>CBDUEA010000370.1:0-2492 GCA_965365965.1 uncultured Polaromonas sp.
CTTGGGGCAGATCACGGCGCTGAGGGCATTGAGGTTGTCGCCGGCTTATCGTCGGGAGACCGCGTTGCACTAGATCCGATCAAAGCGGGTTTGAGCGGAGCGCAACCAGTAGCGCAACCCGTATCGCAACCAACAGCGGCTAAATGAGATGACTATGAATGACAAATCATCCATGGGTGTATCAGGGCGCATCGCTGCGGCCTTTCAGTCCAATGCATTAACGCCGTTGCTGGCTATCGTTGCTTTGCTACTAGGACTCTTTGCGGTCATGGTCACGCCTCGTGAAGAGGAGCCGCAAATCAATGTCACCATGGCCAATGTACTGATTCCTTTTCCGGGAGCCAGCAGTGTCGATGTGCAAAACATGGTGGCGAGACCAGCTGAGCAAGTGTTGAGCCAAATTGCGGGCGTAGAGCACACCTACTCTGTTGCTAGGCCTGGTATGGCGGTGCTGACAGTGCAGTTCAAAGTAGGAATCCCACGAACAGAAGCTTTGGTGCGTTTGTATGATGTCCTCAATGCAAACCAAGATTGGTTGCCACGTGATTTGGGAACATTAAGTCCCATCGTGAAACCAAAAGGTATTGATGATGTGCCCGTACTGGCCGTTACTTTATGGAGTCGTGAAGGCTTACCAGCCTATGAATTAGAGCGGGTAGCACACGCAGTAGAAACGGAATTGAAGAGCGTTCCTGGTACGCGAGAAATTCAAACCATTGGCGGCCCAGGTCGCGCCGTCCATGTTTGGCTCGACCCGGTTCGACTGCGCGAAAGAAACGTCGATGTCATTGGGTTGAAGCAAACCTTAACAGCGGCTAATGTCAGCATGCCATCAGGCGTTGTAATGGATACAACGGGCAAATCTGGACAAATGCTGAGTGTTGAAACAGGTGAATTTTTACGTTCGGCACAAGATGTTGGTGATCTGGTTGTCGGTGTGAGCAAAGGTTTACCAGTCTATTTGCGTGAAGTGGCGCGTATTGAGACCAGTGCACAAATACCTGTGCGTTATGTGTGGTTCACGCCTGGCGGGTCAACAACACAGCCTGTGATTGCAAGCAAAGACTCTGCAGAAGCTGACAAAGCAACAGTAGCCGCACAAGCCGGTGGTGTGTATCCTGCGGTCACCATTACTGTGACTAAAAAACCTGGCGAGAATGCGGTAGATGTGTCTCGTGCGGTGAGTGCTCGTGTGAATGCCTTGCGTAATACAGTGATTCCAACCAATATAGAAGCAACGATTACACGCGATTATGGTGAAACCGCTGCTGAAAAAGCCAATAAGTTGATTCAAAAACTTGCTTTTGCAACAGGCTCAGTCATTTTGTTGGTTGGTTTTGCGCTAGGACGTCGTGAGGCCGTCATTGTTGGCGCAGCAGTGATTCTCACCTTAACAGCCACCTTGTTTGCTTCGTGGGCCTGGGGTTTCACACTCAACCGCGTGTCCTTGTTTGCGCTCATTTTCTCGATAGGGATCTTGGTGGACGACGCTATTGTGGTGGTTGAAAACATACATCGACATCAAAAGCTGACGCCAGAAGCCACGTTGAAAGATATCATTCCGCGTGCAGTAGACGAAGTGGGTGGTCCAACAATTTTGGCGACATTAACGGTGATTGCGGCCTTGTTGCCCATGGCATTCGTCTCCGGTTTGATGGGACCTTATATGAGCCCCATCCCAATCAATTCCAGTTTGGGGATGGCATTGTCATTGGCGATTGCTTTTACGGTTACCCCTTGGCTTGCCTTGAAATTGATGAAACCGCACGATCAGCACGCTGCGTCAGCCAGTCATGAAGATCCAAAAGGGCTGGGACCCAAACTACAACGCTTGTTTAAACGCGTGTTAACACCTTTCTTAGACAGTGCACGAAAGCGTTGGTTTTTATTGACTGGTATTTTGATTGCATTGATGTTGTCTGTAAGTTTGACGCTGGTGCAATGGGTAGTGATGAAGATGCTGCCATTTGATAATAAAAGTGAGTTTCAGGTGGTTGTGGAAATGCCGGCTGGAACGCCACTGGAAAACACAGCAGCTACCTTGCATGAGCTGGGTGCTTTCTTAGCCAAGCAACCTGAGGTGATGAATTTGCAAGCCTACGCCGGAACGGCTTCGCCCATTACCTTCAACGGTTTGGTGCGACAGTATTATTTGCGAGCAGATGCAGACCAAGGCGATTTGCAAGTCAATTTGGTCGATAAAAAACACCGCAGTGAAAAGAGCCATGTGATTGCGCAGCGTTTGCGGCCAGAGTTGGAGAAAATTGGTGAGCGCCACCAAGCAAGAATCAAAGTAGTTGAAGTGCCTCCAGGGCCGCCTGTGATGTCTCCTTTAGTGGCAGAGGTTTACGGTCCTGATGAAGCGGGCCGCCAGCAAGTTGCTGCGCGTATTGCTAAGGCTTTTGGTGAAACGCCAGATATTGTTGGCATAGATACCTCACTGAAAGAAAATGCTGAGAAAGTGTATTTACGCGTGCGGCGCCAGCGTGCTG
>CBDUEA010000371.1:0-2490 GCA_965365965.1 uncultured Polaromonas sp.
CGTTATACTCGATAGAGTAAGACGCTTTTTTTTGAAAAAATAGACCGGTTACTATGCAGAAGCGTTATCTTTGCAAATCACCAGCCCGTTCAGGTTGATAAACAATCCCAGTAATTTTTACTTTGAGCAAACCGCCACCTGGTTTGGGCCATTCAATTTCGTCACCTTGTGAAAGACCAAGCAATGCGCTGCCAACGGGTGCCAGCACTGAGATTGTTTTTCCACTTGAATCAACATCTTTGGGGTAAACCAGGGTGAGTTCAAATTCATTTTGAGTGGATTCAACAGAAAAACTGACCGTCGAGTTCATGGTTACCGTTGTCGGAGGTATTTCAGAAGGCGCTACAACATTGGCGCGAGCAAGCTCAGCTTCCAGTTCGGTTTTACCTAAAACGCTGTTTTTTGGCAAAGATTCGATTAATTTGTATAACCTATCTAGATCTAGTGAAGATATGGTTATTTCTGGCCGTTTATTCATTTTTATCCTCAAAATGCTGAATTAAATATTTTGCAAACGTTGTCTCTTAACTGACGTGTTTGTTTGGTCAAGTTTGCCATCTAGCCGTTCGCTCCATATGCTGCGCCCGCAAGACGGTGATTTGATTCAGGACGTGGTTCAGCTATTAGCGATATTATACTGTAATTTTAACCAGTTTTTTTGACGTGTCTGGTCGAGACGACAGGTGAATGTATTCGTTAACAATCAAAAGATTGCCAAATTTCAGGAAGTCTTTAAGATATTATTTTTGCTATTTTTTATATAGCAAACTATTAATAAAATTAGACGTCTATGAACGAAATGAATACTCAGATTGTGGGTATAAAACATGTTGCAAACCAAATAGCTTGGGCGCTATAAAAGGTGCCCAGTCTGCATGTGACTGAGAGAGGCGGTTGGCCACTGTCCACCACACGCCGGGGTTCAGACCCATGCCGATGTGACTGGCAAAGACCTCGATGTTTTCGGTACGCGGGTTAACTTTGTGGGGTGCTTGGATGCTGCCTTGCCACGCCACCACACCGTCAGTACGCGAGTAAATACTGCTAGTTGGCATAGTGGGCGGCGTAGGCAAATCGTAGCTGGAGGCTTCATGCTCGGTTTTGCGGCCTGTTGCAAACTCATACACGCGCCATGCGTTGGTTGATTTGGGGGAGCTGGCAAAAGGCGTGCCTAGGGTGATGACGCAATGCACCATGTCAGGCAGCAACTTAGCCATTTCTCGAGCGTATATACCGCCCAAACTCCAGCCAATCAAACTGACTTTGCGCCCTGTTCTGGCGTGGGTTGCCATGATTTGAGCTTTGGCGATGTCCAAAACACCATGTCGCGGCCCTAAATTGAGGCCTTGCTGCCAACCGGCAACGTCGTAGCCGAGAGAAGACAGGTAGCGGCGAATGGGCATGGTACTGGCATCCCCAGCGCTCAAGCCAGGAAAGACGATGACGCTGTGGCCATCGCCCGCAGGCGCTTTGCGCAAAGCGGGCCAAGCGGGTAGCAACGCGCCAAACTCCCAAAAAGCGCGAAATTCAAGCGCCATCAAACCCAGCCTGGGTGGGGCGTGTTCTATGGCTGCAGCGTAGCAATCGGCAATTTGCTCAATGGGAAATTCGTCTTGGCTATGCCCTTGTTGGATGTCTCGATGGTTGCCAGTAGATTTCTTGTTTATTGCCATGCCATGTATAGATGTTGTGCAGCGAGGCATAACATTAGCAGCTTTGTTTCATGTCAACTTATCAAAGTGGCGTTAAAAGCGTTCAAAAGCGTGAAAACACCACGATTGTGCAATTTTTAGAGTTAATCCTCTGATTTTTCGTCATCTTGGGGACGTCACTTCCGAGGGTAAATACGAAGAAAAAACGATTTATTTAAAAAATTATGGCGTCTTCAAAGGGCTGCGCTGCGCCAAATCGTCCATGTAGTTCTCAATCCCTTGACCTTCGCGGTCTAAAAAGCGTTGCACGGCCTCCGCAAAAGCGGGGTGCGCCAGCCAATGGGCGCTGGTGGCTTTGATGGGGAGCAGGGCGCGGGCCATTTTGTGTTCGCCTTGCGCGCCGCCTTCAAAACGCTGGTAACCGTGCTCAATGCACCACTGGATGGGTTGGTAATAGCAAGCTTCAAAATGCAAGCAATCGACCCGTTCCAAAGCGCCCCAGTAGCGGCCATAAGCTACTTTTTCGACGTTTATATCAGTTTTTTCGATAAAAGCATCATTTTTAAGGCTATTTCCGTCTGTAGACGGCGTATTTATTGAATTTATTGCTACTAAACTTGTAGCTATTGATTCTCCTGCACGTTCTGCGGTGAACAGCAACCAGTTCTCCGGCATGGTTTGTGCCATCTGTGCAAAGAAGTCGCGGCTCAAATACGGTGCGTTGCCATGCTCCCAATAGGTGCGTTCGTAGCAGCGGTAGAAGAAATCCCAGTCCACTGTGCTGATGTCTGTGCCCTGCGCCCAGCGGAAGGTGACACCAGCTTCGGCGACTTTACGA
>CBDUEA010000372.1:0-2489 GCA_965365965.1 uncultured Polaromonas sp.
AGTTGCGCATGCCGTCTTGGGCAATTTTGTTGCGCAAAGCATCCCAGTCCATGGTGGATGAACGGTCAACTTCTACATAACCACCACGCTCTTCAGCCAGCATGTTCAAGGTGTCTAATGGCAACACACCTTTGTCCCAAAGTGAGCCTTTGTAGCTGGCGTACTTGCCACGCTCTTTGGCCAAATCGCTAGACGCCCAGTAAGCGTAGTAGCAAATGGCTTCCATCGATGTGTCAGCAAACTCCACGGCCGCTTGACTGGCGTAAGGAATGCGCAGCTCATACAAGCAGTCTTGAAATGCCATCAACCCTAAACCGACCGGGCGGTGCTTCAAGTTGGAGTCACGCGCTTTTTTGACAGCGTAATAGTTGATGTCAATCACGTTGTCCAGCATGCGCATGGCCGTGGTGATGGTTTTCTTCAGCTTGACGTGGTCCAACTGGCCATCAGCAATGTGCTGCATCAAGTTAACCGAACCCAAATTACACACGGCCGTCTCAGTGTCGCTGGTGTTCAGCGTGATTTCCGTGCACAGATTTGAAGAGTGCACCACGCCGGCGTGTTGCTGCGGAGAGCGAATGTTGCAAGCGTCTTTGAAAGTGATCCAAGGATGGCCGGTTTCAAACAACATGGTCAGCATCTTGCGCCACATATCTGCCGCTTGCACGGTTTTAGACGGTGCAAGCTCACCACGCGCCGCTTTGGCTTCGTAAGCGACATAGGCTTTTTCAAATGCACGGCCATATTTGTCATGCAAATCAGGCACATCGTTCGGTGAGAACAAGGTCCACACCCCTTTTTCCATGACGCGACGCATGAACAAGTCAGGGATCCAGTTGGCCGTATTCATGTCGTGCGTACGACGGCGGTCATCACCGGTGTTTTTACGCAGCTCCAAGAACTCTTCCATGTCCAAATGCCAAGTTTCAAGGTAGGTACAGACCGCACCTTTGCGTTTACCACCTTGATTCACGGCGACAGCCGTATCGTTGACCACCTTCAAAAACGGCACCACGCCTTGTGATTCGCCATTGGTGCCTTTGATATGCGCGCCCAAAGCACGCACGCGCGTCCAGTCGTTGCCCAAACCACCGGCAAACTTAGACAACAAGGCGTTTTCTTTGATCAACTCATAAATGCCGTCTAAATCGTCTGGCACGGTTGACAAATAACACGATGAAAGTTGTGAGCGACGTGTGCCGCTGTTAAACAGCGTTGGCGTGCTGGACATGAAGTCAAACGACGACAACACGTCATAAAACTCAATCGCACGTGCTTCACGGTCTGCCTCTTGCAGCGCCAAACCCATGGCCACGCGCATGAAGAAGGCTTGCGGCAACTCGATGCGGGTTTTGCGAACGTGCAAAAAGTAGCGGTCATACAAGGTTTGCAAACCAAGATAGTCAAACTTCAAATCTTGCTCAGGCTTGAGCGCAGCACCCAGACGTGCCAAGTCAAACTCTAAGAGCTTCTCATCCAACAACTCGTTGTCCACACCTTTTTTGATGAACTGCGGAAAATACTCGGCGTAACGCACGGTCATGTCTTCATGTGGCACTTCGCCACCCAACACTTCACGGCGGATGGTATGCAGCAGCAAACGTGCGGTGACGTAGGTGTAGTCAGGCTCGCTTTCAATCAGGGTGCGGGTCGCCATGATAGAGGCTTTGTAAACCTCGTCAATCGGCACACCGTCGTACAAATTACGCAGTGTTTCCGCCAGAATCGGCGCCATTTGCACGTCTTTGCCCAAACCAGCGCAGGCCGATTCGATCAAGCCAGTCAATTTGCGCATATCCAAGGCAACACGTTCGCCGTTATCAATAACATGCAACACCGGCGCTGGCGGCGCAGTTTGAGCCTCTTCCGACGCACGGGCTTTGGCGCGCTCTTGCGTGCGCTTTTCGCGGTACAGCACATAGGCACGCGCCACTTCGTGATGGCTACCGCGCATCAAACCGAGTTCAACCTGGTCTTGCACGTCTTCAATATGGAAGGTACCTCCACCTGGACGTGAGCGCATCAGCGCGCGAATCACCGTTTGCGTCAAACCATCCACCGTGTCGCGCACGCTGGCAGATGCAGCACCTTGCGTGCCGTGTACAGCCAAGAAGGCCTTCATCACAGCGACTGCGATTTTGCTCGGCTCAAACGGCACCACAGCACCATTGCGGCGGATGATTTGGTAATGGTCCAGTGTTTGGTTGGCGCTGGCGTCAGCGCGATCAGCACGGCCTTCAGTGGGCATCGTGCTTGCGTGGATGGATGGTTGGCTGCTGGCGACGTTCGTTGCTTGTTGCATGCGGAATAACTCCTCTGTCTCTGTGGGTGCGAATTGTTTTATTGCGTTGCCTCAGATGAAGTTGGTTAATCACCTGAAACGCTATATATAGGGTCTTTGTTCAAGGCAAACCACTACCGGTAGTGTGCGTTGAAGTTTTCAGTTTACCTCAAAAAGGTAAAAAGCTAAGTACTTTATTGGGTACTTT
>CBDUEA010000373.1:0-2488 GCA_965365965.1 uncultured Polaromonas sp.
CGGTGCGTCAACAAAGACCACCGCTTTTTGCGTACACAAAGCCATTAAACGTTGAGAAGATTCTGGCTCGCTGGTCGACGTGTCTATCACCACCAACCCCGATTTCGCATTCGACAACACGCCTTGCGCACCGGTCAGCACAGTCTCCACTTGGGGTGAGCCGGTGACGCAAATAATCACGGCATCACACTGACCCAGCGCTGCGTTGGTATCTACGCGCTTCGCGCCCGCAGCCATCAAGTCCGCCACACCGTCGGCATTGCGGTTCACCGTCAGAGAAACTTGAAAACCCTTGGCCAACAAGTTTTTCGCGATGCCATGCCCCATCATCCCAGAAGCGCCAATAAAACCAATGTGTTTCATGTCAAAAGTCTCCAAATTAAAGTAACGGTCAAACAAGTCAATCATCATACCTTTAATGCAAAAACTTCATTGGAGACGACAATTTAAATAACAGTTTTACCGCAGGCGGCGCGTTTTGATGCCCTGTCGATGCAAGCACTTTTCCCTGTGGTGATAATCGTCCTAGAGCGAAGTCATCAAAAAGAGTTCAAAATCCAAAGGCTGCATGACTACCCGAAACCATGAAAACTAACAACAAGCCCTCGCCTTTGTCTGCGTCTACATCAACGTCTCCGCCCCTGAAGTTCTCCCGCTACCAGAAGCTGGTTGTGGCGATGCTGGCTTTCCTGCAGTTTGCGGTGATTCTCGACTTCATGCTGATGGCGCCGCTGGGCGCGGTGATCATGCCGGCCTTGGGCATCAACCCCAAACAGTTTGCACTGGTGGTGTCGGCCTACGCTTTCAGCGCGGGCGCTTCAGGTTTGCTCACGGCAGGCTTTGCAGACAGGTATGACCGTAAGAAAATCCTGCTGTTCTTTTATGTCGGCTTTATTGTGGGCACACTGTGGTGTGGGCTGGCGCAAAGCTATGAGTCTTTGTTAGCGGCGCGCATTTTCACTGGCTTGTTTGGTGGGGTCATCGGCTCGGTGGTGTTGGCGATTGCGACCGACCTGTTCCTGCCGCAGATGCGTGGCCGCGTGATGGGGGTGATACAGACCGCCTTTGCCGCCAGTCAAGTGGCCGGTATTCCGGTGGGGCTGTACCTCTCGAACCAGTGGCATTGGCAGACGCCATTTTTGGCCATGACTGTGCTGGGTTTGATCGGTGGTCTGTTGGTGACCTGGCAGATGAAACCAATTGCCGAGCACTTGAAAATCCCCCAAGAGCACAGCCCGTTTATGCATTTGTTCCACACCGTGGTCGATGCGCGCTACTTGCTCGCATTTGCGGCAACAGCCTTGGTGTCGACCGGTGGATTCATGCTCATGCCCTTCAGCAGCGCGTATACAGTGAACAATCTGGGCATCAGCCTCGACCATGTACCAACCGTGTATTTGATCACTGGGCTGTGCACCATCGTCTTTGGACCCTTGATTGGCAAAGCTGCTGACAAAGTTGGTCAGTTCAAGGTGTTTTTATTCGGCACGGTGGTGACCACCATCACGGTACTGATCTACACGCAGCTAGGCCCTGTCCCTCTGACCACAGTGATCGCCATCAATACGGTCATGTTTGTGGGCATCTTCTCGCGCATGATTCCGTTTCGGGCGCTGGTGGCGTCTATCCCCATAGTCACGCAGCGCGGCTCATTCAACGCCATCAGCGCGTCTATCCAGCAACTCTCGGGGGGAATTGCATCGGTGGTAGCTGGCCTCATCGTTACTCAAAACGTGGATGGCAAGCTGCAACATTATGAAGTGGCCGGCTACGTGGTTGTTGCCACGTCGTTGGCGGCGCTAGTCCTGCTTTGGTATCTGCAGCGCCATGCGGATTCACTCAATCAGGCAGTTACGGCCGTTTGATTTAGGCGTCTTTGGGAGCCCCGCCAAGCTCTGACTCACGTGTAGAATTTCTCAAGTCTTCGCTACTTTTACCAACGACAACAGGAGTCTTTATGAATCGCACCGATGTCACCGAAAAAATCATTTCCACCAAAGTCTCAAAAGGCATCAAGTGGGAAGCTGTGGCCAAAAAAGTGGGGCTGAGCAAAGAGTGGACGACCGCCGCCTGCTTGGGCCAGATGGCGCTGGACGACAAACAGGCCAAGGTCATTGGCAAGATATTTGGCCTGAGCACCGAAGAGCAAAAATGGCTACAGGTTGCGCCCTACAAAGGCTCGCTACCCACCGCCGTGCCGACCGACCCGCTGATCTACCGTTGGTACGAGATCGTCAACGTCTATGGCAGCACCATCAAGGAGCTGATCCACGAAGAGTTTGGCGACGGCATCATGAGCGCTATCGACTTCAGCATGGACATCGAACGTGAAGCCGACCCTAAGGGCGACCGCGTCAAGGTGGTGCTGTCAGGCAAGTTTTTGCCCTACAAAACTTACTAATTCATAGCAAACTATTGAATAAATACGCCGGCTAAAGATAAAATATCTCTAAAATGTGACATTAAAAAAGATAGTCAACTAATTTTA
>CBDUEA010000374.1:0-2484 GCA_965365965.1 uncultured Polaromonas sp.
GCCACGACATGGTGCCGCTGGATGTGCAATCAGCATGGCAGAAAGTGTGTAAAAATGCTATAAATAAAGTAGCTAACTATGCATATTTTATGCCGGCTATAGCAAAAATATACTCTAAAAAGAGTAATAAAAATGATAGCAACGACCAAATAGCCACAATTCGCCTGCATGGTGACTGTCACCCCGGCAATATTTTGTGGACGCCGACCGATTTACCGCTGGGTGGCCCGCACTTTGTCGACTTGGACGACGCCCGCAGCGGCCCCGCCGTGCAAGACCTCTGGATGCTGCTCAGTGGCGACCGCCGTCAGCAGACCACCCAACTGAGTGCCCTGATCGACGGCTACGAGCAGTTCCGCCCCTTCGACCGCCGTGAGCTGGCACTGATCGAGCCGCTGCGCACCCTGCGCCTCATCCACTACAGCGCCTGGTTGGCGCGCCGCTGGCATGACCCGACCTTCCCCATCAACTTTCCGTGGTTTGGCAGCAGCGACTATTGGAAAAGCCAAACGCTGATGCTGGAGGAGCAGATTGAGGCGATGGCGGCGGAGCCGTTGATGGTGTAGTTGACTAACATCAAAAAGCAAAATATGAATCCTAGACGCTTTACGTTGAAAACTCGCCCCTGCACTGGATATGCAGACCTTCCCTAGACGATGAAATACAAAGCCTCTTTGAATTTCTTTCAGTGTTGTTTCTTTGCACAAAAAGAGATTAATCTATCCTCTATGTGTTCTACCGCACAGTCGCGTTGATAATCATTTTTTACGATCAAAAGCTCAATCAACTCAACAACGCGGTCTATCCGTAAGAAAGTAACCACCATGAAAAAAATTAAAATTCTGAGCCTGTTGAGCCTAACGGCTGTCAGCGTCTTGTTTACTGGCGGCGCCTTCGCGCAAGACAGTTATGCGCCAGGCGGTTATTTCTACGGTGGCGCGGGCGTGGGACGTTCACGCTCTATGGTGGACAATGTGATGACCGACAAGTTGCCTGCTGGCAGTACCATCAATGCGACGGAAGCTGACACCACCTTCAAAGGCTTTGCCGGCTACCAGATCAACCGCAACATTGGCGTCGAAGGCGGTTACTTCAACCTCGGCAAGTCTGGCTTTACCGCCAACAGAACCATGCCAATGGGCACCGTTAACAACGAGATGAAAATTGATGGTGTTTACTTGGATGCGGTGGGCACGCTGCCGTTCACCGATAAATGGTCAGGACTTGCACGTGTGGGCGCACAGTATGCCAACGTTCGCAGCTCATCCACGAGCACTGGCATGAGCATGATGCCCAACGAAAGCACCAGTACAAAAGCACTCAACATCCGTTACGGTTTGGGCGTCCAGTATGAAGTCAACCCATCGTTCTTTGTCCGTGCAGAAGCCGATTTGAACCGCATCAAACATGCTGACGGTCATACTGGCAATTATTGCAATTACTCTGTCAGTGTGGTTATTCCGTTTGGTCGCACGCCTGTCAAAGTAGCTGCAGCGCCTGTCTATGTAGCACCCGTGTATGTTGCACCGGCTCCTGCTCCAGTTGTGGTTGTAACGCCGCCACCCGTAGTCGTCGCACCGGCGCCTGTTTATGTGGCACCAGTACGCCCAGTCAAACAAGACCGTAACTAAGCAGACAAAGCCTAGCTCACTTGACTTCGCTGGATGGTGTATGAGTCGCTACCTTAGTGGCCAAGTGTTGTTCAGCAAGTTGTAAGCGCTCGCGCTCTGAAACGTCATACGACGCAAAAACAGATTGTGACAAGCGTGTTTCTGGCAGCACATACACAACCCCGTAAGTGCCTGTAAACGCTGGATGCACCACTTGCCGAAAGAAGTCAGCCGGCACATTGATGCAGCCAAAAGAAATGCGGTTGTCGAGCGGCGAGGGTGTGGCTAAGCGCTCAGCGCGTCGCTCCGAGGCGACATTGGTGACCACGGGATGCATCGAAATGGCGGTGTCGTAGTCAACCCAGAGGATTTCGCCACCATGCAGATTGCGGTCCAGCGACGCTACAAAGCGTCCCGCTGGGGTGGTGCGCTCATCCGGACGAATGCTGGATAATTTTCGGGTACCAATGTCGGGCACGGCATCGTCGCCGACCGCTAAACCCAACAGCGCGGCAGCAGTGCCACGAAGTAATCCGTCAACTCCAAAGACAAACACTTGAGCCGCTGTTTTATCAACAATCACAAAAGACATGCCTTGGTGGTCACCTGAATCGACCACCCAGTCGGCCACATCATGCGCTTGCTGAGACGCCGCCATCCCTTTGAAGTTGGCCCGTTTGAACTGATGCTGTCCGGTTGTCGCTAGCGCTTGCACGGCAGGCGCTGCGGATACGACGCCATCCTCTGCGCTTGCCTGCGTGGCAAAGCCAAGCAGCAACACGCCTAAGCAAAATCCATGTTGCATGCTGCGGATCGCCTTCAGGTGCTTACGCTCCAAGGCAAGGATGCGCCATGGAGTCCTTTTTTTAACTGG
>CBDUEA010000375.1:0-2482 GCA_965365965.1 uncultured Polaromonas sp.
AGCTACAGGGGCAGTATTTACGCCGGCTACAGACCATTTTCTCACCTCAACATTACCGGACTCGTCTTTTCCAGACGGCACGCTAGTATGTGGCAGATTGGGCAGTGCCAGCAGCAATCTTTGCAATTCAATTTGAATCGCCTCTAAGCGGGTGGCCGAAGCATCTAATTCAGCCTTCATCTCCGCAACCTCTATTTTGAACCTTTCAGCCTGACTCACATTGAATTCTGCTTCATCAAAATTCTCAGTTGCGTTCAATCTTGCTATTTGGCTCAATAACACGCCGATTTGCTTGGACGAAGCATTGCGCTTGGCTTGCAGCTCTTCAGTGCGCATTTGGATGGTTTTGCGCTCAGTCTCAAGCTGTGTGAACGCGTCGACGCTCAAAAATGCTTGGGGAGATTTGCGTGCCTCTAAGCGGGCAATCACGCCGGCGAGGTCTTTACGGAGGAAGTTGATGTCTAACATACCATGATTTTACGGGACAGCCGGCTAGGACAGCAATTTGTCCACTATCATTGACTTCCGCTCTTATCTCGACCACCATGAATCTTGCCCGTCGTTACAACGCCATCCCTGGCATCAGCTTTGGTACAAAAGTTTTTTTGCACCTGCGTTGGCTGATGACGCCGTATTCCGCCATTGCAGCACACGTCCCCGCCGTGGGTAAGGTGCTTGATGTGGGTTGCGGTCACGGCTTGCTGGCCATGAAAATGGCTCTAAGTGCTCCCGGTCGACACGTTTTGGCGACAGATCACGACATCCAGCGCATTGACTTAGCCCGTTTGGCCGGTGCTGGCATTGGTAATTTGCAATTCGAGGTCAGCTCGGGTAGCCCCGTCGCCGCCGGCCAATTTGACGCCATCATGATGATTGATTTTTTGCACTACTTCAGCCCCGAAGAGCAAGAGCGCATGACGCGCCAAGCCTTTGCGCAGCTGGTACCGGGCGGCCGACTGCTGGTGCGCGAGGTGAACAGCGAGGCCGGTCTGGTTTCGAAAATCAACCAGTTTTACGAAAAAATGGCGACTTGGACGGGTTTTACCCAATCCAACGAGAAAGAAAATCTGAGCTTTCGCAGCCCAACGGGTTGGCAAGCTCTGTTTGCCGAACAGGGCTTCAAAGTGCGGTCTGAACCTTGTAGCAGCCCTATTTTTGCGGATATTTTGTATATCTGCGAGAAAGCGGTTTAAATCTTCAAGCCCTTCGCTAAAACTTTAACCCCTTTGTTAGAGTTTTAGCCCCTTCGTTAAAGCTTCAACCCCTTCGTTAAAGCTTCAACCCCTTCGGTAGTGGGAACTTCATCGTCTCCTGAATCCCATCCATCTTGCGCACCGATACCGCACCTAGCTCTTTGATGCGCTTGATCACCTGATTCACCAAAACTTCCGGCGCAGACGCCCCAGCCGTCAGACCGATGGTGGTTTTGCCCTCAAACCATACATCTTGCAATTCATCCGCGCTATCAACCATGTGGCTTTCTGTCCCAAGGCGTGAGGCCAATTCGGCCAAACGGTTGCTATTTGAGCTAGTTGGACTGCCCACCACAATCACCATATCCACCTGTGGACTCATGATTTTGACGGCATCTTGACGGTTTTGCGTGGCGTAGCAAATGTCTTGCATCTTCGGCAAGCGCAGCTTGGGGAAACGGGCTTTGACAGCGGCAGTGATCTCTGCCGCATCATCCACACTCAAGGTGGTTTGGGTCACCAAAGCGAGCTTTTCCGTCTGCTTAGGGTGCACGAGCGCTACATCGGCCACGGCATCAACCAAATGGATGCCACCCGTGAGCTGCCCCATCGTCCCCTCGACCTCTGGGTGGCCTTTGTGCCCAATCATGATGAACTCATAACCTTCAGCATGCAGTTTGGCCACTTCCACATGGACTTTGGTGACCAAGGGGCAGGTGGCGTCAAAAATCTGAAAACCACGTCCTGCTGCTTCCTGTTGAATGGCTTTACTGACGCCATGGGCTGAAAACACCAGCGTTGCGCCAGCGGGCACATCGTCCAACTCTTCAATGAAAATCGCTCCTTTGGCTTTGAGGTCATTCACCACATACGTGTTGTGAACGATTTCATGGCGCACATAGATAGGGGCACCGAACTTTTTCAGTGCAATTTCCACAATATCAATCGCACGATCCACGCCTGCGCAAAAACCGCGTGGCTCTGCCAGCAGAATTGTCTCAATATCTAAATTGCTATTTTCAGCTGTAGCCGGTATATTCATTGACTTTATTGCTATATTATTCATATTTAATTAAAGCACTCCAATCAACCGAACTTCAAACGTCACCGGCTGGCCTGCCAGCGGATGGTTAAAGTCAAACAACACGGCCGCATTCAGCCCCTCACCGCGAAACTCTTTCACCACCCCGGCAAACTGACCTTGACCATCTGGCGTCGGGAACTGCACCACGTCGCCAACGGCGTAGCTCTCTTGCGGGTCGCCCATGGTGGTGAGCTCTTTGCGCGCC
>CBDUEA010000376.1:0-2481 GCA_965365965.1 uncultured Polaromonas sp.
CCCGTAGGTTGGTCAATGGGTCAAAAGCAGCCAATTTGCCACCAAAGTTTTCGTATTTGTCGCTGTGGATTTTGGTCATGACTTGCATCAGACCTTGCGCGCCGACAGGGCTTTGTGCAAACGGGTTGAAGCCCGATTCAATCGCCATGATGGCCAAAATTAAGGTTGGATCAAGCTTGGCTTTGGCGCCGATGGCGTAAGCCTCTTCAACCAAAGCGCTGATTGGCTCTGGCGCAACGCGGTATTTCTTGCTCAGCCAATAGGCTACAGCCGCTTGCTGCTTAGGTAAATCCGCAGGATCAGTGGCGGTGGCGCGGTCGCTGGCATCCAGGTCGGCCACGTCTACTTCGGTGTCTTCAGCTGGTGTTAAACCAACGCTGGCCATAACGCCTTGGCGTACTTGCAGCCAGCTGAACAATTCCTTTTCGCCCGCTTGGCGTAAATCAGGGCGGGCCAGCATCACCACGGAGACGATGGCAAAAGCCAATCCCAACAAGGCAAAGCCATTTTGGGTGATTTCAACAAAACCGTTCAAGGTGTCATTTGCCACAGTGCGAAAACTTGTGCGCAATTTTTGGGTAATTTTTTGCAGACCCATCTGCAGCGGACCGGAGTCTGCGGGGTTCGATATAGCTGTCATAGCTTCTCCTCTTCTTTGCAGCCACCATGTATTTTTTATGTTTACAGCAGTGGCTTCATCATCAGCGAGTCATTAGGTATCCGGTCATCGTGCTATCCTTTTTAAGACGATGGCCCTTGCCGGGTGTCGGCAGCGAGTGCGGGTTATCCCTCAGTTTTGAAGGTTGGCGAATTCTAATTGCACTCTAAAGACTCGGTCAAGTATATAAAACGCAATCAATATATAAAGTGGTCATCATTAAGCTGTTTATTCATACAGAAAAACAGAAATATGAACGAATTCGGAAATAAATTTAGCTTTTGCATTTGACCGGCGTTGGCCGTTCTCGACTTTTTATCGCACTATCAAATAAAGAGCGAAATATGGTGGATTACCCCTAGAACAAAAGCATGCGACTGAATTTTGTTGGTATCAGCACTAGCAAGATTTTTCTAAAATCTGGCGACGTGTGTGGGCGCAATCTAGAGATACCTCTCCAAGTTTGATTTTTATCAATTTTAAATTTGTAAAAAAATGCAAAAGCCGTCAAAAAAATCTAAAAATCTGTTAACTGCCAAATATTTGGCTATTATTTCTTCGACTTTTAGAAGTTTTGAGTGTCGAAATTGCCTGATTGCTTGGTATTTTGAGTCGATTGTTGGCCTCAGAACGTATTTGTCCTCAAAACCCAGCGAAAATAGAGACTTATCATCAAACCTATACCCTGTATAAGCCCTCTGAGTTATTTTTAAAAATGAGATAAACACACGGGTTCTTCTGGGGAAGACGATGACACAACCACTATATATAAGACATGCTGCGCTATTTAACTTCACTGACCTCTAAATCCGAGTCTCCTTCAAAGCAAGCCACCACGACTTCCACTACACCAAAGACCAAGATGACTGCCTCTGCGACTGCCAAACCTTCTGACAACCACCCACTAGACGCATTGACGGGTGGCGCTTTTTCTGCCTCCACCGCAGGTGACCGTGCTGCGCGTATCCGCGATTGGCTGGCGACCAACCCCAGTGTTGAGCAGATGCAGGACGTGTTTAAAGAGTTGGGCACTCGCGACAAAGGCGCTGTGAAGCCGCTGCGCGAGAAGTTGGACGAGTTAAAACGTGCCAAAGGTCAAGAAACTGTGGGTGCAGAGTGGGCGCAAAAGGCCGAAGCGCTATTAAAGTTGAATAAATTGAACATTGCTGATGCCATGGCTTGGCAGCGCGATGCTGCAAAAGCGGGTGCTCCTCTGTCTAAAGAGCCCTTGGCCAGCGTCAAAGTGAAGTTGGCCGAACGCATCAAAAGCATTGAGGACCTACAGCATCACACCCAAGTCCAGCGCGAAGCTGCTGTTTTGCTGGCGCAACGCACTGAAATTTTGTCTACCAAAAGCTGGCGTGATGCCCATAGCGTGTTACCAACCTTGCAAGCGGATGTGCAACATTGGCAAGATCAGGCGCAGACTTTGGTGCAAGATGCCAACTGGCCGAGTGTGGACGCCAAGTTTGCACCCTTGTTGGATGCTTCAAAAACGCAATTGTTGGTAGTTTGGGAGGCTTTTCAAGCCGCTCTTGCGCAAGCGGAAGCTGCTGTTGCTGACCCTGCAGCACCGTTGCCACCTGTACCCGTCTGGGCCGACGAGCTGCGCGCTTTGCGGGGCGTCGCTGTGCCTGTGGCTGAAGCCAAGCCTAAAAAGCCGAAGATTGATCCTGAAATCAAACTGCAAGCATCTAAAAATGTACAAGAAGCGCTCTCAAAAGTGGAGCAAGAAGTGGCTGAAGGACATGGTAAAGCCAGTGCTGGTGCGGCCAATGCCTTGCGTAACGCACTCAAAGAGCACGGCAAGCTGATTGACGACA
>CBDUEA010000377.1:0-2478 GCA_965365965.1 uncultured Polaromonas sp.
CGGATTGAAAACATGTTCAGCGCTTTGCAAAACGTCGTGCCTTCGCACTTGATGGACCACAAGCGCTACGACTTTCAAGGCCTCAAAGCCACCGGTGTGCCCGACCCAGAAGGCGACAAAGCCTTTGATGCCGAAGAATTCCCCATCCCCGCACCGGCAGGTTTGCAAGTGGTGACTTTGTGAGCGGAGAAGATGTTGCGCAAGACCCGAACTGGGCGTCCCTGAACCACGTCGAGCCGACCCGTGTACTGGCGATACGCCATGGCGAAACCGCTTGGAACGTCGACACCCGCGTGCAAGGCAGTCTGGACATTGGTTTGAACGATCGTGGTCGTGCTCAAGCCGAGCGTTTGGGCGCAGCGTTGGGTATAGACCAAGCGGCGCAGCCTCTGACCATCATTTACAGCAGCGATTTATGGCGTGCTTACGACACCGCTTTGGCGATTGCTAAAGCAACGGGTGTGCAAGTCATCACCGATAAAGGCTTGCAAGAACGCGGCTTTGGCATTTTTGAAGGCAAAACCTTTGAAGAAGTGCAAGTGCAGTGGCCCGAGCAAGCGCGGCGCTGGCGCCAACGCGACCCTGATTTTTGCCCCGAAGGCGGTGAGTCTCTGCGGCAGTTTCGTGAGCGCATCTTAACGACTAGCGACAAGCTGGCCGCGCGCCACCCTGGCGAGCAGATTGCCATGGTCGCCCATGGCGGGGTGATGGACGTTCTGTACCGCGCTGCCACCAACCAAGACATCCAAGCCACCCGCACGTGGGCGCTGGGCAATGCGGTGATCAACCGTTTGCTGTGGACGCAAGCAGGCTTCAGTTTGGTGGGCTGGAACGACACTCAGCACTTGGACGAAGATACCTTGACCGAAAGGCATGCTTGAGCTGTTGGCCAAGCGACGCTCACAGGTGGCCTTCAGGTATTTCGATAGCACGCGCAATAAGCGGTGTCTAGGGGTTGGTTTAAACTAAGCTCTATGCTTTGGATCAAATCGCTTCACATCGTCTTCATTGCCAGTTGGTTCGCTGGCTTGTTTTACCTGCCACGTATCTTCGTCAACTTGGCCATGGTGCCAGTGGACTCAGCCGCCGAGCGAGCCCGCTTGCTCTTGATGGCACGCAAGCTTTACCGCTTCACCACGATCTTGGCCGTGCCTGCTTTGATTTTTGGCTTTTGGCTCTGGCTGTACTATGGCATTGGCCGCGGCCCAGGGAATGCGTGGCTGCACGCCAAGCTGGGTGTGGTGTTGCTGGTGGTGGGTTACCACCACAGCTGTGGCCGTTTGCTGCGCAAGTTTGAGAAAAATGATGCCAACGCCCCCGTTCGCAGCCATGTTTGGTACCGCTGGTACAACGAAGCCCCTGTCATCTTGCTCTTGGTGGCGGTGATTTTGGTCGTTGTGAAGCCGTTTTAAGCGCCACCAAACGACCAAGCTGATCATGCGTAAAACCTCAGCATGGCCCTTAACCTTGGCCTACTTGGTGTTGGTGATCTACGCCAGCTTGTACCCCTTTGAGAATTGGCGCAACCAAGGCGTCCAGCCCTGGGCCTTTTTGTTTGCACCGTGGCCCAAGTATTGGACCTGGTTTGACATCGTCATCAACATCATCGGCTACGCCCCCTTGGGTTTTTTGGGGGCTTTGACGGCGATGCGCATGGGCAGCGACCCGCGCAAACCCAAATTTAGCCTTTGGTTGGTCGTGTTGTTGATTTTTCTGCTGTCTTTTGTGATGGAAAGCACCCAAAGCTACTTGCTGGCGCGGATCGCCTCGAATGTCGATTTGGGCTTCAACACCTTGGGAGCTGGCTTAGGGGTTTTGACGGCATGGCGTTTGGAGAAAGCCGGCGCCATTGACCATTGGAGTCACTTTAAACAGGCTTGGTTTGTGCCCGATGCAGGCGGCGCGCTGGTGCTGCTGGCGTTGTGGCCGCTGGCCTTGGTGTTTCCGGCTGCAGTGCCTTTGGCGCTGGGGCAGGTCTTAGAGCGGTTAGAGGCGGCATTGGGCAATGCCTTGTCAGGCACGCCGTTTGTAGAGTGGTTGCCACTGCGCACGATTGAATTGCAACCCTTGGTCCCCGGGGCTGAGGCGCTGTGTGTGATGTTGGGCGCTTTGGTGCCTGTGTTGCTCGGGTTCTGGGTGATACCGCTCAAAACCAAGCGCTTGCTGTTTTTAGTGGTGACGCTGTGTCTTGCTTTTGCCGTGTCAGCCTTGTCTGCAGGTTTGAGTTGGGGGCCGGAACATGCGCTGGCATGGTTGACGCTGCCCGTCCAGCTGAGTTTGGTCGGGGCCATGGGTTTGGGTCTACTTTTTGTATTGCTGCCGCAGCGCGTCAACGTGCTTTTGTTGTTGCTGGTCTTGGTTTTGCAGCTCTTTATGCTCAATTTAGCGCCGGAAAACCCATATTTTGCGCAAACTTTGCAGACCTGGGAGCAGGGGCGTTTCATCCGCTTTCATGGGGTGGTGGAGCGGCTGGGCTGG
>CBDUEA010000378.1:0-2469 GCA_965365965.1 uncultured Polaromonas sp.
CATAGAACACTTCATAAAAATCGCCCATGCGGTAGAAAACCAGCGTGTCGGGGTACTCGGCCTTGATGGCGTGGTACTGGGCCATCATCGGCGTGTGGGCGGATATTATCGAATTTCCACCTGAAGGGGCAGATTTTTGCTCATTTTTTGTCAACTTTAAATGACCTTATCTATCAACTTGTACTCGCCTCTAGCGGGCCGCATTACTGCAATTTAATTTGGCGAGGGTCTCGCCAGAATACTCTCAAAAAGAGACGCAGTTCACGCTTGATTTTTTGGCGGAGCTTATCTATACAAAGTAGCGGCGTTCACATAAGGGTCAAGAATTTCGACCAAATAAATTTAATTTGATTTAGTTTTTAGTAATTGTGAGAAACAACTATGCGAATTAGTTCATGTTAACTGTCGCTACGTAATCCTTAGGAACTTTCCCATCAATGTTTCTAGGCATCGTGCCCATTCGAGTTAGGGCGTCAAGTACGGCTTTATCAAAGTCACTATTACCACTACTCTTCTCGATTGACGTTTCAACAATCGTTCCGTCGCTATTCGTCTTGATTCGTACATACACAGTAGACGCTGTCGAATCCGTAAGGAAAACTAAGTTCGGTTGGATTTTTGCGTTTACCTTAATAGCATAAGAATCGTTAGGCACACTTGTTGGGCGGGATATGGTTCGAGACGGTGGGGATGCCGTTGAACTTTCATATGCCGCCACTACGTCACCCTTCCCGTTCATCAGTAAGCCGCACGTGATATCGGCGAAAATTACCGTGGCACTGGTTCGAGTTTCTTCCGGGACTTGAATGGTGGGCTCAAAGCTCAAATAGGTAGCCTTTGCAAGGTACGGTCTCTTAGGCATTAAAACCAAAGCTGTACGATAGGTTTTCTTGAAATTTTGAGCTTCATTAGGCGACATTTGAATTTCTCCTAATCTGTTGCCCGTTTGGCTACTGAATAGGCTGTCAATGAATTGCCTATCAGGCCTGTCGTAAACCACGAATACGGTTTCAAAAGATTTTCGGACTCGTATGTTCTTACCGAAAGCGTTGCTTGCCATGTATGAACCAGTGGTTTTTTCAGTTTGAAAAATGACTGATTGCAAATTACTCGAACCCGCTCCTTTTGTGAATTCTCCCACCTTGGCGTGATAGAAAACTGACCTCACGTCGAAGCCCGCATTTCCGAAAATGAATTCGGAGACAGCCAACGCACCTTTATCTGCGTCATAAGTTAATTGATCGGCTTCGCGCAACTCTCTGGCGATGACGAGCGGGTTTGGCAAGCTTCCAAGCGCTGAATTGAGCCTGACTTCGTATTGGCCGGTTGTCTCAAATTCCCCCTTGGGTGAAAACCTCGAGAGAAGGCTGCTGACCTGAAAAAAACTCAGGATCTTAGGGGGAGCTCCCACGTAGCTAGAACACTCGCTGCCATATGCAGAGTGAAGGGCTAGGGTAGAGGCAATCATGGCAATAAGCTTTGAGAAGGGTGACATAGAATTTCACTTAGGTGCCAAAATTTTCGATTGAATAAATGGGTTAAATGCGGTTTACCCTAGCAGGCTGCTGAAATACTGACTGTGCCGGCACAGCGACTGGCTTGAAGTGGTTTGTTTTTGCGCTTATTTTTCATATTTTGAAATCACTGTGTCTTTTTGCGTTGCGGCTGGCGGCCTGAATCGCTTTTGTCGCCTTTTTAATTCATTTATGGCCCCTGCAAACGCAGTTGTCCCAAGGTGCGCATGCTCATCAAGTTGTACGCGGTCATCCTCAGCACAAACATCTAGTCCACGCGCTCAAGCCCCCACACCATCACCTAGCGAATGCCGCCCACCGTTTTGGCCCAGCCAAAGCTCTGCTCGATGAGCTTTCTCCTTTGCTGCGAGACGGCATAGCCCTCACTTTGGGCAATGGCATCTGGCACGACCGAGCGCCTGCCGGCGGTGCTTTGCGCCACATGCGGCACAACGCCCATCACCAGGCATGCCTCGATAAAATCCTGCGCGTCATAGACCTTGTCCGCGCCCAGCGTGATGGCGGTTTTCCCATCCGGCAGGATCGTCAATCATGACTTTTGCCGCTTCGCGCTCGGCGTGGACGTCAGCTTTTGCGTCCGGTGCCATCCTGGGTCTTGGGTAGGTCTGTGCGCTTTGACAGGCGCAATTATCCAGCCTGCAGCGATTCGTCCTGTCACCTGCCTGTCGGCGAGGCGGTTGCTGGCCCAGTGAATCCCCCTGATTTTTCGGGCTGCACCTGGCCGCCCTAAACTGTGCAATTCTGAAAAATCCCATGCACCTGCCAAACCGACGCCACCCCGAATTTTCGCCCGCGCTGGCCTATGAATACCCTGTGCACCTGCGCGAAGCCATCGCTGGCATGCCGTCTGCGCCGGGGGTGTATGTGTTTCATGGCGAACCTGAAGACGGCTTGCCGCTTTATATCGGCAAAAGCATCAACCTGCGCAGCCGGG
>CBDUEA010000379.1:0-2464 GCA_965365965.1 uncultured Polaromonas sp.
ATTGAGAGGGGTGAATTGGACTAAGTCGACTCCTAAAACGGAATGTCATCATCCATGTCGTCAAAACCGCTAGAAGCTTTGGCCGCAGGCGCTGGACGCTGCGCAGGGGCGGGTGCGGCTGCACGAGGCGCAGCGGCTGGGCGGCTGTAACTGCCACCACCGCCTTCGTCACCACTGGGTGCACCACGACCTTCACGACCGCCTAGGAGTTGCATTTCTGTGGCAACAATGTCACAGGTGTTTTGCTCGTGGCCGTCTTTGTTGGTGAATTTGCCGTATTTGATGCGGCCTTCTACATACAAAGGATTGCCCTTTTTGACATATTCACCCACGATTTCCGCCAATTTGTCAAAAAAGGTAACGCGATGCCATTCGGTGGTTTCGATGTTTTCACCTGTATTTTTGTCTTTACGGCGGCTGGTGGTGGCAATGCTGATGTTGGCAACCGCTTGGCCGGAGGGTAAATAACGGATTTCTGGGTCGCGGCCACAGTTGCCGACGAGGATGACTTTGTTGACGGATGCCATGGTGCGAATCTCCAAATAGGGTCTTGTTGAATCAGCACATTATCCTACACGTCTAAGGTTTGGGCTGCAGCCTATTCACACGGGTAAATCTGCGAGAGTTATCATGGAGGGTTGTCTTTTTACCCATTTATTCGTGAATTCTTCTACTGAACTTACTTCCGTTGCCGCTTTAGAAGCTGCTTTTGACAAAGAGCGCCAAGATCGTGAGCGGTTGGATGGCTTGAACTTGTCGCAAGTCTTGGCGGCTCAGCGCATCAGCATTCGGGGTGCGCGTACCCATAACTTGAAGAATATCGACATTGATATTCCACGCAACCAGCTGGTGGTTATCACCGGTTTGAGCGGCTCTGGCAAGTCCAGCTTGGCTTTTGATACCTTGTATGCGGAGGGGCAGCGCCGCTACGTGGAGAGCTTGTCCACCTATGCGCGGCAGTTTCTGCAACTGATGGACAAGCCTGATGTGGATGTGATTGAGGGCCTCAGCCCCGCCATCTCTATTGAGCAAAAAGCCACCAGCCACAACCCGCGCTCTACCGTGGGCACCGTCACTGAAATTCACGACTATTTGCGGTTACTGTTCGCCCGCGCTGGCACACCATATTGTCCAGAGCACAACCTAGCGCTTCAATCGCAAACCGTCAGTCAAATGGTCGACGCTGTGCTGGCTTTGCCTGCGGATACCAAATTGATGATTCTCGCGCCACTGGCACGCGAGAAAAAGGGCGAATTTTTAGACGTGTTTGCCGCCATGCAAGCGCACGGCTATGTGCGTTTTCGGGTCGATGGGCAAGCGTATGAGTTTGACGACCTGCCCAAACTAAAAAAGACGGAGAAGCACGACATCGACGTGGTGATTGACCGCTTGAAAGTCCGTGAAGACTTGAAACAGCGTTTGGCAGAGAGCTTTGAAGCTGCGCTCAGGCTGGCCGATGGTCGCGCCATTGCGCAGGAGATGGACTCGGGTAAAGAACATCTGTTCAACGCTAAATTCTCTTGCCCCGTTTGCAGCTACTCCATCAGCGAGCTGGAGCCGCGCTTGTTTTCCTTCAACTCGCCCGTGGGCGCTTGCCCAACCTGCGACGGTTTGGGTCACATGGAGTTTTTTGACCCCGCGAGGGTGGTGGCTTTCCCAAGTCTCAGTTTGGCCAGCGGTGCGATCAAGAGTTGGGATAGACGCAATGGCTACTACTTCGCTCTATTGGAAAGTTTGGCCAAGCACTATAAGTTTGACATTGAGCAGCCTTTTGAAAACCTGCCTGAAAGCGTACAACATGCGGTCTTGCATGGCTCAGGCGAAGAAGACATCAAGTTCAGTTATGTCATGGATTCAGGTAGTTTTGAGGGTAAAAAACTCACTAAAAAACACCCGTTTGAAGGCATCATCCCCAATATGCAACGGCGATACCGTGAGACAGAATCCAGCACCGTCCGTGAGGAGTTGTCGCGCTACCGAGGCTCGCAGCCTTGCACCGCTTGTCATGGCTCACGTTTGCGCATCGAAGCGCGGCACGTCAAAATTGGCGAAGGCGAACAAGCGCGGGCTATTTTTGAGATCAGCCATTGGACACTGCGCGACAGTTTTGCCTACTTCAACAAGCTGCATATGCATGGCTCCAAAGGCGAAATTGCCAGCAAAGTGGTGCGCGAAATTGGTCTTAGATTGAAGTTTTTGAACGACGTTGGGCTGAACTATTTGAGTCTAGACCGCAGCGCCGAGACTTTGAGCGGCGGTGAATCGCAGCGCATCCGTCTGGCGTCGCAAATCGGTTCGGGGCTGACGGGTGTGATGTACGTTCTGGACGAGCCGAGTATTGGTCTGCACCAGCGGGACAATGACCGCCTGATCAGCACCTTGAAGCACCTGCGCGATATTGGTAACAGCGTGCTGGTGGTGGAGCACGACGAAGACATGATGCACGCCGCCGACCATGTGATCG
>CBDUEA010000380.1:0-2463 GCA_965365965.1 uncultured Polaromonas sp.
TTGCATCGGCTGCAATCGCCACCATTTGGCGCAAGGTGCCAGCAGGGTGAAAACTGCGCTTGATACCGCTCAAAATCCGCTCACGCAATTCGACTTCGTTGACCGGGAAGCCGGGGCTGCCAATGATTTTGAAGAGCTTGACGTAATGGTCGGCAATCGCGCTTTCCGTGTTGTTCGCAGGGCGGCTCATCAAGGCGCGAATGACAGGGCCTTTTGCCTGCGGTAATCGGCGTGCGCCGCTGGAACTCATGATGCTGGTGAGACTCACGACCTTTTGTGGCGCAGCAATAGCCACGCGCTGCGCAATCATGCCGCCCATGCTGACGCCAACGATGTGCGCTTGTTGGATGTTGAGCGGATCAAGCACGACAATCGCATCCAAAGCCATGTCCTGCAGACTGTAAGGTGGTCGAATCGATAGGCCAAGCTTGTGTTTCAGGGTTGCCCAAATCAAGTTTGGATTGCCGTAGGCATCAAAATTTTGACTCTTGCCGATATCACGGTTGTCATGCCGCACGACGCGGTAACCCGCATCGACCAAGGTTTGCACCAAAACAGGCGGCCAATCAACCAACTGCATGCCCAAACCCATGATCAGCAGCACCACAGGACGTGCTTGGCCTTGCGGCCCTAAAGGGAGTTCGCCTGTATCTTCGACTTCAATATCAATCTGATTTGCTCTAATTCTCATAGCTAACCATTCATATAAATCACCGGCTACAGCGGAATTTTAACAATATTTGAGTAGAAATTTAGATTTTACGCCGAAACACCAGGCGGTCTGGCTCTGACACATTGGCGTCAAAAGCATAGCCGTCTAGGTTGAAACCATTGAGTTTATGCGGCGTCATGATGCGCTGGGTGACGATGTAACGCGCCATCAGCCCACGGGCTTTTTTAGCCATGAAGCTGATGATTTTGTATTTGCCGTTTTTGTATTCTTCAAACACACATTCAATCACCCGCGCTTTCAGGGCTTTGGTGTTGACCGCTTTGAAATATTCTTGCGACGCCAGGTTAATGACCACCGGGCTCTCGTTGCTTCGTAAGCGCTCGTTGAGGTAGTTGGAAATCTGATCGTCCCAAAAGCCGTATAAATTCTTGCTTTCAGTCTCTGACATGGGCAAACGGGTACCCATTTCAAGACGATAAGGCTGCATCCAATCCAAGGGGCGCAGTACGCCGTACAGGCCGCTCAAAATGCAGACATGCTCTTGCGCCCAGAGCAAATCTTCGGCTTGCAAAGAGCTGGCTTCAAAGCCTGCATAAACGTCACCGTTGAAAGCCAAGATGGCTTGTTTGGCGTTTTGTTCAGTGTAGGTCGGTCGCCAAGCGGTGTAACGCGCCACGTTCAAACTGGACAGGGCGTCGCTCAAACTCATCAACTCGGCAATTTTTTGTGGCGAGTAGGTTTTGAGCGTCGCAATCAGCTGTTTGGGCTGTTTGACAAAATGTGGCAGCGTATGCGGCAGTGCCTGCGCCACCTCTCCCACCAGAGGTTCAAAGTCGAGCGATTTGGCGGGAGAGAGGAGGAGTAACAAAATTGATGGCTCGAGATTTATTCGACTTTAGCCTTGGCACGCAGATCCTCTTGGAACTTGGCGAGTTTTTGCTGTGTCAATTGTTGCGCAATTTGCGGCTTCACTTCTTCCAACTTCGGCAATTGCGCGACGCGGGTGTCATCCACGCGGATGATGTGGTAGCCGAATTGTGATTTCACAGGCGTTTCAGAGGTTTGACCTTTGTTCAATTTGATCAAAGCTTCGGCAAACTCAGGCACGTAGTTGCTGGGGTTGGCCCAATCCAAATCGCCGCCTTTCGCGCCAGAACCGGTGTCTTTAGATGATTTTTTAGCCAAAGCTTCAAACTTTTCACCCTTTTTCAAGCTGGCGATGATGGCCTTGGCTTGCGCTTCGGTCTCTACCAAAATGTGGTGCGCTTTGTATTCTTTGCCGCTGTTGGCTGCAGCAAATTTGTCGTACTCGGCTTTGATGTCTGCATCCGTGACAGGGTTGGTTTTTTGGAAATCAGCAAACAACTGGCGAATCAAAATGGTTTGGCGAGCCAATTCGAGTTGACCTTTAAAGTCGTCAGTGGCTGACAAGCCGCGTTTTTCAGCTTCTTGGATGAAGATTTCGCGTGCAATGACTTCGTCTTTGAGCTGGTTCTTCATCTCTGGTGTTACCGGGCGGCCGGATTTAGCCACTTCAGCAGCGAGCACATCAACGCGAGCGCTTGGGATGGCTTTGCCGTTAACAATGGCAACGTTTTGTGCCATAGCGGCACTCGAGATGAGCAAAATGGCAGTAGCAGCGGCAGAGAGTAGGTGTTTTTTCATGGTGTTTCCTGGATAAACGGGTTAAAACTTGGTGGAAGGAGGGTTTAAGGTATTTTTGAGGCCAAATTTGTCTGTAGACAGCGTATTTATTGCTTTATTAGCTATTAAATAAATAGCAATAAAGT